>JAFYSL010000013.1 GCA_017559355.1 Muribaculaceae bacterium | reverse complement strand
AGTTACTTCTTCAAAACTCATCGCTGCTTCTATCGATGGAAAAGTAAAACAACAACTTACTACCGACAGCTCTATGGCAATGTATCCATCGGCTGAATCTAATCGCATCGCTTACTCAACTCCTAAGGGTGAGTTGTTTATTATCAACCTTAAATAAACCATTATGAAAAAATTTTTATCATTAGCCACAGTTGCTCTTTTAGCGTTTGGTGCCTCTGCTCAAACTTCTAAAGAAGATGTGCGCATCTATATCAACCCAGGCCATGGTTCTTGGGGACCAAACAATCGCCACATGGCGACTATCGGACACAACCCTATCAGCTCAGAAAATCCTGACACAACTGACTTCTACGAATCAAATACAAACCTCCACAAAGGTCTTGCTCTTCTTGACAAACTCGTAGAATATGGTATTCCTTTCGATCGCACTAAAAACCAAACAAACGAAAACCCTAATCGTATTGGTGCTGCTCTCGATTTGAGCCAAAACATCGTGATGAGCCGTGTTAAAACTGGTCCATACCCTTATAGCAATGTTAAAGACACTGAACTTGGTTACATTCCCGATGACCAAAACAACGACTTTAACCGCACTTTGAGTACTATTGCTGCCGAAGTTGATGCAAACAACTTCGACATGTTCATTTCTATCCACTCAAATGCTACTACTGAAGGTAGCACAACTAACTACCTCTACTTTGCTTACGACAATAAGTATCGCGTAGGTGGCGGTTCTGCTTCTGCTGAAAATGCTGAAGCAGATGCTGCACATGTTGCTACTTCTGTCGAAATGAGCCGTTGTGGTTGGAACCACCGTATCCTTGACCGTCACACTCAATGGTCAAGCTATGACTATACTATGACTGCTGCTGATGTTGCTGCCGGTAAAGGTAAAATCGGTTTCCAAAACCTTGGTGTATTGAACCACACAGTTCCAGGTTACTTGGTAGAAGGTTATTTCCACACTTATCAACCAGCTCGTCACCGTGCGATGAACTTTGATGTTTGTCGCCTTGAAGGTGTTGATTATGCTCGTGGTGTTGCTGACTATTTTGGTTGGGAAAAAGAATCTTATGGTGCTATCTATGGTATCGTTCGCGATAAATACACTAAATTCTCTGACGCTGTTTACACTCCTAAAGCTGGTACTCCTGACGTTTACAAACCACTTAACAATGTAGATGTTACTCTTAAAGATAGCGAAGGTAATGTAGTTGATACTTACAAAACCGACGTTAACTACAATGGTGCGTTTGTATTCAAACAAGTTCAACCAGGTAACTACACAGTTGAATTCTCTCACCCAGACTACAACCCTGAAATTTATTCAGATGTAACTTACGATACTGAAGCTGCTCCTCTTAACATAACTGTTAAAGCAGCTAAAACAGAATATCCTGTTGCATATCTTATTGATAAAAACTGGGTAGCTCCTACTGTAACTTATGTAAACTATCCTGACTCAACAGCAGGTAAAGCTGGTTACAACTTGCTTCCTGCTTACGAAACAAAAGCTGCTACTTATGATCTTCTTGCTGAACAATTGGCAGGTAAGACTGTTCGTCGTCAATTAGTACGCGAAGATGTAGTTTATGTTCTCGCTGTTGACGAAGCTAAAGAACCATCAGTTTATGTAGCTAACCTTGCTAATAACACTGTTGATCAACTTGGTACAACTGCAGCTGTTGGTGATATCTACAAAATCTCTGATATCGCTCTTACAGCTGAAGGTTGCTTGGTAGGTATCAACAAATGTAACCAAGCTTATAATGGTAGCAACAATGTAACTGCTTACAAATGGGAAAATAATGAAAACGGTCTTCCTACTGGTGAAGTAGCTGTTTGGTGGACAAACAACTTCGCAGGTAACTACAATAATGGTATCGCTGGTGAATCTGTTATCTATGACGGTACACTCGAAAATGGTAACATGATTTACACTGCAACTACAACTGCAACTACAGGTCACACTCGTCTTGTTAAGGTTTCAATCTCTGAAGGTAATTACCTCGGTTACATGCGTAACAACCAAGATGGTACTTATATCAATACTGTATATCTCGGTGAAGAGTACAATATGGTTCTTTCTCCACGTGCTGATGACCAAATCATCTTCAACTCTGCGAAAGTTCAACCATTTGAAATTCAACTCAACCCTACTGACGCTCAAGCTCCAACATTCCTTGGATTCCTTTCAGATGATGCTATCGAAGCTACTTCAGCTAACACTACATTCTTCAAATATGCTGGTAAAGATTTGATGGTTGCTCCTTCAGTAAACGAAGGCATTGCAACAGTTAAACTTTTCGACATCACTGAAGGTCTTGACAATGCAAAAGAAATTAAAGTTAAAAATGAAGAAGTTGAAGTTGCTGAAAATAGCTTTGTTTCTGCTCATGGCGAATTAGCTCTTACTCGCGACGCTGTAGGTAACACTACTGGTGCTACTATCGAATTGTTCCTTGTTGCTGATGGTAAAGCTACTAAATTTACTTGTGGCGACTTCTATACAAGCGTAAGCCTTGCTAAAAACACTATCACTGGTACTGCAAATCCATATGCTTATGCATTGAAAAGCAATTTTACTGGTGACAATCTTTCTATTAGCTACTCTTTGAATGCTGCTGCTACTAATGTTACTATTAACGTTATTGATGCAGAAGGTGAAGTAGCTGTATCACAAGATATGGGTGCTCAAGAAGCTGGTAACTACACTGCTGAAATTGAAGTTGGAGACCTTGAAAAAGGTGATTACACTTGGGAAGTAGTAGTTGACGGTGCTGAAAAATCAACTATCGAACGCTACGTATCACACAAATTCTATCACCCATCAGGTCTTGATATCGACAACAACCCTGAAAATGCTTCATTCGGTACACTCTTCGTAACTGAAGGTTACAACCAAGGTAAATCTTCTGGTTATATCAGTGCACAAGCTGATGGTAGCTTCGGTGGTGGTCTTTATATCTTTGACCCAGTTGGTAACTCAATCCTTAACAAAGAGGGTAAACCTCGCTTCTACCCATCATGGTTGACTAACCAAGACCGCACATTAGGTGCTGCTGCATCTTCTACTGCTGGTGCTGACTTCGCTCGCGTAGCTGTTGCACAAGATGGTCGTATCTTCGTTAACCGTTACAACTTCAACGGTGATTACTACCTCGTTGCTGAAAACCTCGAAACTCTTGTTTCTACAGGTGAATTCACTTCACTCGTTGCTGGTAAAACAAAGAATAATATTGGTATCTACTACGAAGGTGAACAATACCTCGCTGGTCCTGCTCAAGCATTCGACGTTTATGGTTCAGGTGACGACCTCAAACTTCTTGCTATTTCTCGTGCTGATAACACTATCGATGCTACTTACGACGAAAACCTCGCTGTAGAATATGCACTTGGTACTGCTACAGCTCTTCCTGTTCCTACTACATTCGAACCACTTAACAAAAAATACACTATCTCTTACGACCGTAAGATTAACGTACAATACGACAACCAAGGTGGTGTATGGTACATACAATATCGTGGTACTCCTACTGCAGAACAACCTGCATTGGTTTATGTAGATGCTAACGGTGAAATCAAATACTTCGAAGGAGTAGGTGGTAAAGCTCGTTACCAAGGTGCTCTCGCAGTTTCTCCTGACGGAAATCGTCTTGTTGCTTCAAGTGCAAGCGGTGTAGCTACAGTTTATGAAATTATCCGTGCTGAAAATGGCGACATCACTTTGAATGAAGAATATCGTTTGACTCACAACATGGGTGGTAGCGCTTATAGTGCTGCTTGGGACGTTGCTGGTAACTTCTTCTTGGGTAACGCTACTAACGAAGTTGTTCAAGGTTACGCTCTTCCACGCGCTGAAGCTGTTGTAACTCCAGCTGCTGCTAAGTATGCATTTAACACTACTAACGTAGGTATCAACAAAGTTGCTGTTGATAACGACGAAAACGCTCCAGTTGAATACTACAACCTCCAAGGTGTGAAAGTTTCTAATCCTTCAAATGGTGTATTCATCAAAGTACAAGGTAAGAAAACGGAAAAAGTTTACATCAAGTAAGAGGAAAAAGGAAAGATGAAAAAGTAGAGAGTTTTTCTCTTGTTTGAGATTTTTATCAATTAACCTCCATATCGAGCGAGCAACCCACAAGGGTTGCTCGCTTTGTTGGTTAATTGCTATCTTTATTTTTTTGACTCTAAATTCTCAATTTTCAATTCTTTATATTATCTTTGTTGCATAAAAATCAATTTATTACTAACCTAAAATTAATTTATGAAATTACGTAATTTAGTCCTCGCTACCTCATTATTGGTGGCATCGGGAGTAGCTTCGGCGCAAACGGCCGTTACTCCTGCTACAGGGGGTACTGCCAATCCGTTTGCTTATGCGTTGTCGAGCACAGTGGAGAATGGTGTAATTAAAGTTAACTATTCTCTTAATGAGAAAGCTTCGGCAGCCTCTCTTATCGTGAAAAATAGTGCAGGTCAAGCAGTGATTACTCAAACTCTTTCTGGCTTAACCAAAGGAGCTCACACTGTATCAGTAGACCTCTCAGGTCAACCATCTGACACCTACACTTGGGAAATCAAAGTTACAGGTGCTGCTCAAACAGCTGTAAAAGAATTCAAACTTTTGAAATTCTATCACCCATCAGGTCTTGATGTTGACAACAGTATGGAAAGCCCTTCTTTCGGTACTCTTTTCATTGCTGAAGGTTACACAAATGGTAAAACATCAGGGTATGTGAGTGCGCAAGCTGATGGATCAGAAGGCTCTGGTCTTTATATGTACACTGCTGGTGGAGACCAAATTCTAAACAAAGATGGCAAACCTCGTTTTTATAACCCATCGCTTACTTTTTCAAAAACACTTGGAACAAGTACATCGGCAGGTGCTGACTATGCTCGTGTAGCAGTGGCTGAAGATGGTCGCATCTTTGTTACTCGCCACAATAACGAAGGTGATTTTATTTTGTCGGCTAAAAGTGTTGAGGACCTTCAAAATGGTGGAGAACTCACATCACTTGTTGCAGGTAAAACAATGACCGATACAAAATATTACACTGATGCAAATGGCAACTTCCTTGTTGGTCCCAACCAAGGTTTTGATGTGAAAGGTGCAGGTGCTGATACTAAGATTATTGCTCTCTCTTGTGCGGATAATTCATTGTCTTTTGCGTATTCAAATAATCGCACAATGGAATATAAAATTGGCACATCAAATACTCTTCCAACAGGTACTGCTGTAGCAGCTTTGGATAAGAAATATACTATTGCTTATGACCGTTCGGTAGAAGTTGCTTACGACAATCGTGGAGGTATTTGGTATTGCCAATCTCGTGAAACTCCATCAGACTTACAACCTGCTTTGGTTTATGTTGATGCTAATGGTACAATTCAACATTTTGAAGGAGCTGGCGCTGTAGCGCGTCGTCGTGGAGCTCTTGCTGTAAGTCCTGATGGTACACGTCTTGCTGCGGCAAGTGCTTATGGTAAGCAATTCTCTATTTATGACATTAGTTATGCTGAAAGTGGAGCTGTATCTCTTACAGAAACTCATCGTATTACTGTAACTGGTAATAACCTTTATTGCCTTGCATGGGACGTTGCAGGCAACGTATATGCAGGTAATGCAACAAGCGAATATGTGAAAGGTTTCTCTATTCCTCGTGCAAACAATGACTTTACAACAAAGGCTGCTTCAAAATACGCTGTGAAGTATGAAGCAGGTCCAGTTGTTCCTACTGTAACTCCTGGCGCTGGTAATGCTAACCCATTTGCTTACGCATTGTCAAGCACTGTTGAAAATGGTGTTATGAACATTAACTACTCTCTCAATGCTGATGCTACAGCTACTGAAATTATCGTAAAAAATAGCGCTGGTGAAGTAGTAATCACTAAAGAAGGTGAAACTTCAAAAGGAGCGCACACAGTAGCTATTGACCTCGCAGGTCAAGAAACCGACACTTATACTTGGGAAGTTAAAGTTACAAGTGCAGCTCAATCAGAAATTAAAGAATTTGCTGCATATCGTTTCTATCACCCACGTGGCGTAGATGTTGACAACAACATGGAAAGTGCTGCGTTTGGTAATGTATATGTAACAGAAGGTATCAAAACTACAAATGCTACATATTGGAGTGCTAATGGTGGTGGTAATGGTCTTTACATCTTCACTCCTGACATGCAACCAGTGAAAAATCCTCAAACTGGATTGTATGCATTTATGGGAGGTTTCACTCCTGACGAAAAAGTTGCATCAGGTTCAGTTACTGAAGGTGCCGACTTGGCTCGCGTGCGTGTAGCAGAAGATGGTCGTATCTTTGTAACTCGTTGCAACGACACAGGTTCTTATATCGCAGTGGCTAAAGATGCTGAATCTCTTATTGCTGAAGATAATTTTACTTCTCTTTTAGGTGCTGGTTCGCTTGATGCTTCAACATATGCATTCAACGATGCAGCAGGCAACTTCATTGCAGGTCCAAACTTGGGCTTTGATATCAAAGGTTCGGGCGAAAGTCTTAAAATGATGGCACTTTCAGCTCAACAAGCTCTTTGGGTTTATAGCTGGAAAGGTTCGAGAATTGACGAATATGCGTTAGGTAATGGAACAACTCTTCCTACTCCTGTTCAACATGCAGCTCTTCCTCAAGCAACAACTGCTCCTCAAACAACTAACGTAGAGTATGACAATCGTGGTGGTTTCTGGTATTGCCAAATGCGCCAATCTCCTACCGATGATAACCCTGCATTAGTATATGTTGATGCTAATGGTGAAGTGAAATACTTTGAAGGTGCTGGTGGTAAATATCGTGGTGGTGCTGGTATCCGTTTGAATGCTGATAACACTCAAATCGCTATCTCTTCATCAACTACTACTTTCACTATCTACGACATCGAATATGCTGCCGATAATACTCCTATTTTGACTGAAAAATATATTATCAATCACGGTATCGGTCGCAACCTTTACGACATTGCTTGGGACCTTGCTGGTAATATCTACATTTGCGGTAACTCTGGTGAATATCTTAAAGGTTTCTCTCTTCCACGCGAAAACAATGAATTCACTACAACTGCAGCTTCAAAATATGCTGTAAGCTATGAAGCAGTAGCTCCTCTTTATATAGTAGGTAATGGTGAAGAAGTTTCTGGTTGGGATCCTTATAATGCAGTTGAATTTGAATTTGATGGTAAAAATTATGTATTCACTCTTTCAGAAGCAACAACTGGATTCAAGATTTCAACAAACAGAGGTGATTGGGATGAATTCTGTGCTGGCAACCTCGCTGTAGATGCAGCACTCACTAATGGTGGTACAGTAAACCTTTCAGTAGATAAAGATGGACGAGATATTATTCTTCCATGGGCTGGTGTGTGGACTATCACTGTAGCTGGCGACCTCTCTACTTTGACTGCTTCAACTACTACTCCTGAACCTGCTCCAGTATATCCAGTTGCTGTGTATATGGTAGGTCACGACAATGCTTGGGCTCCTACTACACCACTTGAAATCACTGGCGAAAATGGTGTTTATACTGCAACTGTTGATTTTGTAAATACAATATTCAAACTTTCAACAACAAAAGGTGATTGGGGTGAATTTAACGCAACAGGTCTTAATGTAGCATCTAATCCTATAGCGATTGGCGAACCAGTTGAATTGACTGCTGGATATAGCAACGATATCAATATATCAGTTGCTGGCACATATAAAGTTACTATTGACCTTGTAAATAACACTCTCACACTCCAAGGTGTGGTGAATTATCCTGAAGTAATCTACGCTATCGGCAACATTAATGAATTGGATTGGTCGACAAGCGAGGGCGTTGCATTTGCTCACAAAGGCGAAGGTGTTTACGAAGGTTCTATCAATGTTAACAACGTTGACAATGGTTACGGTTACTTCCAATTCGCAACAACACTCGGCGACTCTTGGGACGCAGTTAATGCAGGTACTCGTTATGGAGCTACTGAAACCGACCTTTTGGTTGAAAATGGAAAAGTCTATGATATGACCAATAACAGGGGTGGTAACACGCTAGCTTGGAAATGTGCATCAGGCGAAGTTGAAATCGAAGTTGACATTGCAAACAACACAATGAAGATTGTAAGCCTCACAGGTGTTGAAGGTATTGAAGCTGAAGAAGCTGAAACTGAATACTACAACCTACAAGGTGTGAAAGTTGACAACCCAACTAACGGTACTTATATCAAAGTACAAGGTAACAAAACTTCAAAAGTTTACATTAAGTAAGAGGAAAAAGGAAAGAGATTTTCTCTTGTTTGAGATTTTTCTCAATTAACCTCCATATCGAGCGAGCAATCCACAAGGGTTGCTCGCTTTGTTGTTTCAATTCTTTATGCTATTTTTGCAAAGAATAAATAGAATTATTATGCGACTTGTAATACAACGTGTGAGCCGAGCTTCGGTTACTGTTGATGGTGAATTGAAATCATCAATAGGCAAAGGTCTTATGGTGCTTGTGGGGGTGGAGCATGACGATACCCTCGAAGATGTGAAATGGCTTGTGGGAAAAACAACGGCTCTACGCATTTTTGATGACGAAAATGGAGTGATGAATCGTTCGGTAATAGATGCCGGAGGGGATGTATTGGCAGTAAGTCAATTTACTCTCACTGCCTCAACTCGCAAGGGGAATCGCCCTTCATACATTCGTGCTGCAGGGCATGATGTGGCAGTGCCACTTTATGAGGCTTATTGCGACCAAGTGGGGCAAGCACTTGGCAAACCCACTGGAAAAGGTGTATTTGGTGCCGACATGAAGGTTGAACTTATCAACGACGGTCCTGTTACTATTATTATAGACTCAAAACTCAAGGAATGAACAACGACATCACATTGCGCGACGCACAAAAGTTGGTCAACGATTGGATTACGACCATAGGGGTGAGGTATTTTTCTCCACTCACAAATATGGCGATTCTCGCAGAGGAAACAGGTGAGGTGGCGCGAATTATGGCTCGATTGCATGGCGACCAATCATTTAAGGAGGGGGAAACTCCAAACCTTGCCGATGAACTTGCCGATCTTCTATGGGTAACAATGGCAATTGCCAATCAAGAGGGTATTGATCTCACTGAGGCTTTGCAACGTAATATTGAGAAAAAGACATTGCGCGACAAAAATCGACATCTCAACAACCCCAAGTTAAAATAGGTATTTAATTATTTGTCAGATTAATTTTGTTGAGGCATATATGAATAACCAAGAATAATTGCTTAACTTTGTTTTAAGAAGTAAAATAACAAAAACAGATACTATTATGAGTGATAAATATCGTGACACAATTGCTGCCAGTGCTGTGGTGGCAGATGATGAAAAAGTGAAAGCTGCGGTGGCAAAAATTCTTGCCGATCACGTGGAAGAAAATAAGAATCAAGATGTGTATAAATTCTTGTTTAACACTATCGACTTGACTACTCTTAACTCTACAGATTCGTCTCAATCGGTAACAAAATTTGTGGAACGCGTGAATGCTTTTGACGAAGAGTATGGCGAATTGAAAAACGTAGCTGCAATATGTGTGTATCCATGTTTTGCACAAGTGGTACGTTCGGTACTTGAAGTGAGCGATGTTGATATTGCTTGTGTGTCGGCTTGTTTCCCATCTTCACAATCATTTATTGAGGTGAAAGTTGCCGAAACTGCTCTTGCAGTTGATAGTGGTGCTGATGAAATTGATATTGTATTTAATTTGGGCAACTATTATGATGGCGACTATGAAAGTGTGTGCGATGAAATCGCTGAATTGAAGGCTGTGTGTCGCGACGCTCGTTTGAAAGTAATTCTCGAAACTGGTGCGTTGAAAACTGCTGCCGACATCAAGGCTGCGTCAATTCTTTCACTCTACTCGGGTGCTGACTTCCTCAAAACATCAACAGGTAAAGGTTATCCAGGTGCAACACTTGAGGCTGCATATGTGATGGCAAAATGTATCAAAGAATACTACGAAAAAACTGGTAATATGGTAGGTATTAAGGCATCGGGTGGCATTGCTACAACTGAAGATGCTGTGGCTTATTATACAGTAATCAAAGAGGTGCTTGGCGAAAAATGGCTCACAAATGAATACTTCCGTATTGGTGCAAGTCGTCTTGCAAATAATCTTTTGAGCGACATCGTAGGTCAAGAGGTTAACTTCTTCTAATCCTCTTCTTGATATGGAATATTGGATTTCGGTAGATGGTAGTCGTGAAGGGCCTTATACGCGAGAACAGTTGTTGTTGATGCGTATTCCTGCCAATGCGCTTGTGTGGCGTGAGGGTATGACTCAATGGCTTCCAGCGGCTCAAATGGAGGAATTGGTGGGATTGTTCACCCCCTATGAATTGCGACAATCGGGTGTGCGTCCTATTCCACCTCGAAAATCTCCACCCACCTATCTTGTATGGGCTATTTTGTCGACATTTTGTTGCTGTCTCATACCTGGAATCATAGCTATATCCTATTCTTTGGGGGTAAAATCAAAGTTTGATAGTGGCGACTATGAGGGCGCTGATAAATACTCCGAACGAGCTGCCCTTTGGGTGATATTAAGTTTCGTTATAGGACTATTGATGATGCCTATACAATTCGCACTTGCTTTATTATGATATCGAAATCAACAATACGTATAGTTGTGCCGATAGCAATTGCTATCGGCGCTTTTGTAGCGATATATTATATCTTTGACCCTGCAAATAATTTCTTTCCTAAGTGTCTATTCTATCAATTAACAGGGTGGGAATGTGCTGGATGTGGTAGTCAGCGCATGGTTCATGCTTTGCTCCATGGAGATTTTGTGGCTGCGTGGCACTATAACCCTGCAATATTGATACTATCCCCTGTTTTGATATTAATGCTTATAGCAAGCCTATATCGTAATCAATTGCCACGACTTTATAATATGGTGTACTCGCGATGGGTGGTGTGGAGTGTGCTTGGAAGCATATTAGCATGGTGGATAGGTCGCAATATCTTTTAATTGCCTAAAAATCGCTAAATAATCGAGGTTTAATCACTATTCCGGCTCGCAACTGCGAGTGAAATTTATTATACTCAAGCAATCCCTCGCCATATCCATTATAAAATTGGAGGAATAGGTATTGATTGTGTTTTTTGTTTATACGGAAATTTGCTTCAAGCGTAATATTATAGTTGGAATTCCACCCACCTCGCTTTGTCAATAGGGCACTAAATCCCCATTTTTCGTTTCTACTATTAAACGAGATTCCCATCTGATACATGCCACAATATTTCACTATATCTTTGTTGTGTTTACTATCAATAATTGGTATCCACCCTTTAGCGTGAACGATAAACTGTGGCTCAATCAAAATATTTGCTCCAAGCGAAATTTTATTCCACGATCGCGATTCATCACCTGCTCGACCATTGCTCTCATGCTCAGCCATTAGTTTCATCTCGCCGATATAGCGGTCTTTTACAAATAGAGGTTTCCCAAGCCCTATGCCTGGATTGAAATTCACATCCGACATTGGAAACGAATGTTCTAATACATTCCAAAAGCATTTTTGGGTGTAAAAGAGATACAAATATGTACCCCAAGGCAAGGTATTGCGTGTGAGTCGTTGGGCTATTGATATTTGAAATTTTGCGTTTGTGTTTCGTGATGTTGGTTCTTTGTTTATGGGTGGCCCGAAGATGAAATAATTATCTTTATATAGCCCGAAGTAGGGACGGTCGTTATAATCTTCACGAATGCTATCAATATTAAACGCACAATTTTTGTATGAAACGATTTGTGCAACCGAAGTTCCACTCGCCAACATAATCATAATTATAGCCACAATCAACGTCATCATAAATACTTTATCCCCTTCAACACTATGTTGTGCAGAAAAGTTTGTTTTGCTGTAGCAAATACCATCTAAAATGGTTTTGTTTCCATTATTGCTCTTTTTTCTTTGTTGAATGAGTTGATATGTTTAACTTTGTGAGACAAAATGAAATAATCGTGAAAAAAATATCAATAATATTCTCAATTCTTGTAGCGATATTGCTCGTGTCGTGTGGCGATGCTACTACATTTACTATTGATGGGAAAATCAACGACGGAGGCACACAAAATATGCGTGCCATATATTATGCCGATGGCGCTGTAAATGTGCTTGTGGTGCCTGTAAAAGATGGTGTATTTGAATTTGAAGCAAATGCGACCGAACCCACAATGGTTGAATTATTCTCATCAAATAAAGTGCTTTTAGGTCGAGCTTATGTATATCCAGGCGATGATATAGAGTGTGTGCTCTATAAAAGTGCACCTTATAAGGCCGAAATTTCGGGGAATGAAATCTCAGAACGATGGAGCAAGTTTTTATCGGATAATAGAGAGGTGTTAGAGTCAAATAATACCGAAAAAATCAATGCTTTGGTAGAGGGTTATATCAATAACAATAAAAACGACCTACTCTCAACTTTGCTACTGCTCACGGAGTATGTAACGCCCAATAATGAACCGATGGCAGCAAAACTTCTTGCCGCAATTTTGCCCGAAGCACGTCCTCAATCATTGATTGAAAGTTACGAAGCTTTACTCGATAGAAGCACAAATGTGAAAGCCAACGAGAAATTTGGTATGATATCTTTCTATAGTAGTACCGACTCGTTGAAATCGATATTGGCACACTCATCGTCATATATCGTTGTTGCGTTTACCAATAAAGATACACGCAACGAAGGTGGGATTGCCGACTCATTGCGTGCGCTTCGTGGGAGATATCATGATAAACGCTTGCAAATTGCCGATATTTCGCTCGACACCGATACCACGGTGTGGAAAAAATCAATAGAAAACGATAGCGCTACATGGCAACAAGGATGGGTAGTAGGTGGAGTATCATCACACTCTATTGACCGATTTGGTATTAATCGTTTGCCATACTATATTGTGGCCGATTCAACTGGACGACAACTTTATCGTGGTACATCTATTGTAGATGTTTCAAAAGAGGTAAACGAGAAGCTTAAGAATAAAACTATTAAGAAATAATCAATCTAAAAATCACACTATTATGCTTGTCAAAACCTATGGTGCAGCCGTTAATGGCATTGATGCAATATTGATAACAATCGAGGTGTCGGTTGATCAAGGTATCTTGTACTGCATTGTAGGGTTGCCCGATACTGCTGTAAAGGAGAGTTATCAACGCATCTTGTCGGCAGTGAAACACTCGGGGCAAGATTTTCCTCGTCGCAAAGTAGTGGTGAATATGTCGCCTGCCGATGTAAAGAAGGAGGGCGCAGCCTACGTCTTCCCATAGCAATAGGTATTCTTGCTGCCGATGAAAAACTTGATGCATCGCACCTTGGCGAATATCTCATAATGGGCGAATTATCGCTCGATGGTTCGGTATTGCCTATTAGTGGCGTGTTGCCAATGGCTATCAAGGCTCGCGAATTAGGTTTTAAGGGAATGATTGTGCCACAAGCCAATGCTACCGAAGCGGCTGTGGTCAATAATCTTGAGGTATATGGCGTTGATAATCTCGCACAAGTAATAGGATTTCTTAATGGCAATTATATAATCAATCCTACGATAGTAAATACGCGTGAGGAGTTTAAGAATGCGAGCGATGTATTTGATTACGACTTTGATGAGGTAAAGGGGCAAGAGAATGTGAAACGAGCATTTGAAGTGGCATCGGCTGGGGGGCACAACATTCTGCTTGTAGGCCCTCCTGGGTCGGGAAAATCAATGATGGCAAAACGATTGCCCTCAATACTCCCACCTCTAACACTCCAAGAGGCTCTTGAAACAACAAAGATTCACTCCGTAGCAGGTAAGCTCAAAGGAGGGTCAAAGTTGATGACACAACGTCCATTCCGTTCGCCTCACCACACAATTTCGCCAGTAGCACTTGTGGGCGGTGGCACGAATCCTATGCCAGGCGAAATTTCGCTTGCTCATAATGGCATTCTGTTCCTTGATGAGTTTCCCGAATTTAGTCGCAACGTGCTTGAAGTGATGCGTCAACCACTTGAAGATCGTCATATCACAGTAGCCCGTGCTAAATATACTATTGACTATCCTGCTGGTTTTATGCTTGTGGCATCAATGAATCCATGCCCTTGTGGGTACTATAATCATCCCACAAAAGAGTGTACTTGTATGCCTGGACAAGTCACAAAATACCTCGGTCGTATTTCGGGACCACTTCTCGATAGAATTGACCTTCAAGTGGAGATTTTGCCCGTACCATTTGAAAAACTATCGTCATTGCAAAAAGGGGAGAGCAGTGCAACTATTCGTGAACGTGTGATAGCTGCTCGTGCCATACAGACACTCCGTTTCAAAGATGAAAAAGATATTCACTGCAATGCGCAGATGAACTCTCGTTTGCTTGAAAAATGGTGTGCACTTGATGATGACACCAAGAAGATTTTGCACGATGCAATGACACGATTTGATATGTCGGCGCGAGCCTACGATCGCATTCTTAAGGTTGCACGCACTATCGCTGACCTTGATGCATCGCCCAATATTACCCCCGTTCACATGCGCGAAGCCATCTCCTACCGCAATCTTGACCGCGCTTCGTGGGGAAATACCTTCATTGTGAAGAAATAAGTAATTGATTAAAGTAAATACCATACAACTAACAAAACCTCAACGATAGTTGTTATAACACAAAAAAATGTGATACTATGAAGTTGAGGTTTTTTGTGTTTCAGGGGGTGGTGATGTGTATGCCATTGCTGATGGTGGCGTCGGAGGTGGTGTCGCTTGATTCGTGTAGGGCGATGGCATTGCGCAATAATAAGCAGATGCTTATAAATGCTACTCGCATAGTGGGTGCGAGGTATAAAAAGAGGGAGGCGCGTGCAGCCTTTTTGCCGGCGTTAGACTTTGCTGGTGGATATACTTATAACCAAAAGAATCTTTCGCTCTTTGACTCTGATCAAATGCTACCTGTGAAGACGTTTAATATCGCTACAGGTAGTTATGAGTTCAACGTAGTGAAGAATCCTATTACAGGCGAACCTATCAAGTCGCCCGATGGGCAATATGTGCCTCAAGAGGTGGCGCTGATACCCAAAGAGGCTATGACATTTGACATTCATAATTTGTTTTATGGTGCGCTCACGCTATCTCAACCTATATATATGGGAGGAAAAATCATAGCGTTGAATCGCATTGCCGATTATGCTGAGCAGTTGGCTGAGGCTCAACGACGAGGCGATACCGAGAACCTTATTTATGAGGTAGATGTGGCATACTGGCAAGTTGTGTCGCTCAATGCCAAGATGCGCCTTGCTGAGAGTTATGTGGCATTACTTGATACCCTCAATCGCAATGTGAATGCGATGATTGTTGAGGGGGTTGCCACTCCAAGCGATCAACTGCGAGTGGGGGTGCGACTTAATGAGGCACAAGTCGACTTCACAAAAGTAAAAAATGGGTTGACACTTTCGCGTATGGCGCTTGCACAAATGTGTGGCTTGCCTATTGATAGCGATTTACATTTGGCTGACGAAAACTGTGATAACACCTTGGCGAAAATGCCGATTATACTTAAAAATTGGAATATAGAGCGAGTATATGCACGGCGTTATGATATTCGTCAACTTGAGTTGGGAGAGCAAATTACGCATCAGCAATCAAAGGTAGAACTATCGTCGATGTTGCCCAATTTGTTGGCAGTAGGGACATATTCGTTTAGTAATCCGAATATGTATGATGGCTTTAAGAAGAGTTTTGATGGTGCTTTTTCGGTGGGGGTGATGATGACTATTCCATTGTGGCATTGGGGCGGAAATTACAGCAAATACAAAGCTTCCCAAACGCAAGAAACTATCATGCGACTAAATCTTGCCGATGCCAAAGAGAAAATAGCATTGCAAGTGCAACAAGCATCGTTTAAGGCACAAGAGGCAGTAAAAACCTATAAGATGACGATTGAAAATATTGAGAGTGCCAATGAAAACCTACGTCAAGCACAGGTGGGACACCGAGAAGGAGTTATGACCATTGACAATGTAATGGAAGCACAAACGGCGTGGCTCAAAGCTAACTCCGAACGCATAGATGCCCAAATCGATGTGCAACTCTGTAACACCTATCTTAACAAAGTATTGGGGCTACTAACTAATTAGAAATAACTAACTATGGAAAAGATGAGAGAATCACTCAATAAAATGCAAAAGATATAAAGCATTGTAATAATTAGATATATTTTTCAGCATATTAGATTTGATTTATCTTATAATTTACTAACTTTGTATCGTATACACTTATTTAATCCATAAAGAGTTATGGAGGTGTGTGCTGATTTTATTATTTGAAAAGCGTTTACTAACGTTCTTTCTTGGCTTTACAGAACTTCGCAACTTCTAAACCATAGTAGAATGAGGCAATAGTAGATGCCTATGTAGTATGTATATTTATCATATTGCAACATAGTCATGTTGTAATGTGTTATATATTCGTATTTATGCGTGAGGCTTCTGTATTGCTCGTTCTACTATGGTGGGCAATGCGAAGGACTTGTAAAGCGGACGAGCGATGTTATGGGCTCTCACGCTTTTTTTTGTATTTACACATTTAGGGAGTCGATGTGTAATTTAATGTCAAAATTAATATGCAACTTCGACATTCTAATAGATTGCAATATTTTAACGAGTTAGCAAGTACTACGCGTGAATATTTTATTAATTACATTAGAAATTATTTTAATCTTTCTTCAAAATGTAAAGTTCTCGAAATCGGTTGTGGCGAGGGGGGAAACCTACTTCCTTTTGCTGAAATGGGGTGTAAAGTAAAGGGAATTGATATTAGCAAAACTCGCATTGAGCAAGCCCAAGAATTTTTTGAGTATTATAATACATCTGGAGAATTTGTTTGTAAAAATTTCATTACTGCAGACAAACCAAATAGTGAAGAAGATAGATTTGATATTATTCTTGTTCATGATGTAATTGAACATATCGAACCTCCTTTCAAGTCTGATTTTATTAGAAATATTAAGCCATTTCTTCGCCAAAATGGAATTATCTTCTTTGGCTTTCCTGCTTGGCAAAATCCGTTTGGAGGTCATCAACAAATAACACGAGGTTTTGCATCTAAATTACCCTTTATTCATCTTCTTCCTAATTTCATGTATAAATGGCTGTTAAAGATGAGTGCAGTTCCCCAAAATGCCGTTGACGAGTTGATGAGCATAAAACGAGCAAAAATGCCAATCGAACGATTTGAGAAAATAATCTCTACTGAAGGTTTTTCGATTACTAATCGCTCTTTATGGTTTATCAATCCTCACTACAAACAAAAATTTGGATTAAAACCTCGACGAGTGTGGAACTGGGCTTCCCACATACCATATTTTAGAAATTATTATACAACATCAGTTTTCTATATTTTGAAAAAGATTTGAAAGATGTAGTCAACAACAAAATGTCTCGAATTGTTATCACATAGAATTTGTGGTAACAATTTTTTTACGTTTTATTTTGATTAAAACTAACTATGGAAACAAACGAGGAAAAACGGGAGAATAGGATATTGTTGATATCGCTTGGGGCGATTTTGGCGACATTGGTTGTGATTGCTGTGGTGGGATTTTTGTGTGTTAATACCCCGAAAGAGTTTATTCAAGGGCAGGCTGAGGCAACGGTAGTGAAGGTGTCGGGCAAATTACCTGGGCGAGTTGAAGCATTCTTTGTGCGCGAAGGAGATTCGGTAAAAGAGGGTGATACGCTTGTGCATATTCATTCGTCGGTGGTTGAGGCGAAGTTGCAACAAGCTCAAGCGATGACTACAGCTGCAAAGGCCCAAAATCGAAAGATTGATGGTGGTGCTCGCTATCAAACAATTCAGTCGGCACGCGATTTATGGCTACAAGCACAGTCGGCGCGTGAGATTGCTCAAAAAACATATAATCGAATGGAGTCACTCTATGGTCAAGGGGTGATATCGGCACAAAAACGCGATGAGGCACAAGCTGCCTATAAAGCGGCACAGGCTGCCGAAGATGCTACATGGAATCAATATAACTTGGCTCAGAGTGGGGCGCAACAAGAGGATAAGACGAGTGCTGCGGCTATGGTAACGGCTGCGAAAGGTGGCGAAAAGGAGGTTGAGGCTCTTCTAGAGGATCAATATTTGCTCGCTCCGTGCGATGGTGTGGTTGATGAGATTTATCCTCAACAAGGGGAGTTGGTTGCCCTTGGTGCTCCAATAATGAGTGTGATGCGTAGCGATGACAAGTGGATAACCTTTAATGTGCGTGAGGAGTTGCTCAATGATATGCCTATGGATGCAGAGATTGATGTAATGATTCCCGCTCTTGGTAACAAGAGAACGAAAGCCCAAGTGTATTATGTGAGTGATATGGGCGACTATGCTGTGTGGCGTGCCACAAAAGCAACTGGGGAGTGGGATAGCCGCACATTTAAGATAAAAGCACGACCTATGACTACTTTGCCCAATTTACGACCAGGAATGTCGGTGATATATGAACTTAAATGATGTGAGATTATGGGATTGCACGTGGTGGTCGAGAGGGAGATATGGCGACTTGCAAGTCGTCCGATATATCTATTCGCGATGATAATTGTGCCCATTGGTTGCGCCCTGTTTTTTGTGTCGCTACTCGATGAGGGGTTGCCAATCAAAGTGCCTACAGCTGTTGTTGATAATGATAATTCTTCGTTGTCGCGACAAGTGATTCGCGACCTTAATGCATCACAATTGGTAGATATCAATCATCATTTTGAGAGTTATCATGAGGCACTTGAAGCAGTGCGTAGTGGGGTGGTGTTTGGATTTTTTATCCTTCCCAACGATTTTGAAAAAGACGCGATTGCGGGACGTGCTCCCACAATAACCTATTACTGCAATATGGCATATTTTATTCCCGGTACGTTGACATTTAAGGATTTCAAAACGATTGCAGTAAGCACGATTGGCTCTATGGCACAGGTGCAATTAGTGTCGGTGGGAATGACCGATGAAGCAACGGGGGCATTGATTCAACCACTAGCTGTGCAAGACCACCCCAAGGGGAATCCTTGGAGTAATTACTCGATATATCTATGTAATTCGTTTGCTCCGGGGGTATTGGCTTTGATGATACTTCTTGTTACGACATTTTCTATATGTGAGGAGATAAAGCGCGCCACATCGGTTGAGTGGCTTAAAGTTGCCAACGGTTCTATGGTTGAGGCATTGTTGGGGAAGATGTTGCCACACACTATGATATTTTCTATTGTGGGGGTATTTATGCAGTCGTTGTTTTATAGTTATAACCATTATCCTATGAATGGCTCGATGTGGGTTATGATATTGGCGATGGTTATGTTTGTGGTAGCGTGTCAGGCATTTGCGCTGCTGGTGTGTTGTGTGTTGCCCAATTTGCGATTAGCGTTGAGTGTGGTGTCGTTGCTTGGGGTATTGTCGTTTTCAATTACAGGATTTTCGTTCCCACTTGAGAATATGTATGGCGCAGTGGGAATATTTAGTTATATGATACCTGTGCGATACTATTTTTTGATATATATCGACCAAGCATTGAATGGTATATCGGTGTATTATTCGCGATATTATTTTGTAGCGTTAGCAATATTCCCATTAGTAGCATCAACTGTGTTGTGGCGATTGAAGAAAGCGTGTGTAAATCCTATTTATTTGCCTTAATCTCACAGATATGAAGAAGTGGTTTGAGTCGTTGTTTCGAGTGTGGCGAAGGGAGTTTTATCTTGTTACCCACGATGAGGGGGTAATGCTATTCTTCCTCTTTTTGCCATTGATATATCCAATTCTTTATACGCTGATATACAACAAAGAGATGGTTGAAGAGGTGCCATTTGTAGTGGTTGATGATAGTCGCACGCCTAAAAGTCGCGAACTTGTGCAGATGGCCGATGCTACCCCCGAAATGCAACTTGTGGGATATGCTTCGGATATGGCTGAGGCTCGCCGTTGTCTCAATGAAAAAGTGTGTTATGGAATAATGTATATACCGAGCGACTACTCTCAGCGACTTGTAGAAGGGGAGCAAGCCGTTGTGCCATTCTATTATGATATGAGTCTATTGATGCGTTATCGCACTTTTATGGAGGCACTCACCGACATACAAATGGCTGTAGGAGATAGTCAACGACAAGCGTTGCTCAACGAGGTGGGAGAGTTGGCATCTGGGTTGAGTGTGTCGGCAATAAATTCGCAAGCATTTATCCTTGGAGATGTAACGCAGGGATTTGCTTCGTTTGTTATTCCTGGAGTGTTGATACTTATTATTCAGCAGAGTATCATTTTAGGGGTAGTGATGCTTTGTGGCACTTCACGCGACCGTCGGCGCAAAAATTCAAGAATAGATCCGCTCGCAATTGAAACATCAGCAGAAGTTATCATATTGGGCAAATCTTTATGTTATGTGGTAATCTATATTCCACTAACACTATATATGCTCCATTTTGTTCCACTTATGTTTGGATTGCCTCATGTGGGTAGTGTGGTGGATATAATGTTGTTTATAGTGCCATTCTTGTTTGCCTCGGCATTTTTGGGGCAGGTATTGCAAGTGTTTGTGCGTGAACGAGAGACATCATTTCTTGTCGTCGTATTTATGTCGTTGATATTTCTATTTCTTTCGGGGTTGACATGGCCACGTTATGCAATGGAGTTTCCTTGGCGACAACTCAGCGATATAATTCCTGCTACATGGGGAGTAGAAGGTTTCGTTAATATCAATTCCAATAGCGCAACGCTTTCGCATGTTACAACTCCTTACATAATACTTTGGATTCTTGCGGGAGTGTACTTTGTTATTGCAAGTTTTTTGTGGAGGAGAAAATAGAGTTGGGTTTTTCCTACTTTTTTGTGCAATGGAGGTTGTTGCGTTGTAGACCGGTGAGTTTTGTGCGTTTGATGGCCGAACGGCGAAAAATGCGTGAGAAATCTTCTTGTGTCATTGCGTTGATGTCGTCGTGCGAAAGGTCGATAATTTCTTGACGAGGTAGGAATTCAGCGATTTTAGTAGTGGGCGCATTGAAATTGTGTGGGCACACGCTTTGGCACACATCGCAACCATATATCTTGCCATCGAGATTGAGCTCGCTAGGCAGTTCGCCACGATATTCAATAGAGAGGTAGGAGTGGCATCGGCGAGCGTCAATCGTGCTACTGAGAGATATTGCTTTGCCTGGACAATGGCGAATGCAAGCGTTGCATCCCATGCAACTGAGTGTGCATGGTTCGTTGGGCTGAAACTTTACGGTTGAAAGTATGATGCCGATAAACACATAAGAACCAACCTCAGGTACTATGAGCATAGAGTTTTTCCCGATAAAACCTACTCCAGCTTGTTGTGCCCAATAGCGTTCAAAAATGGGTGCAGTGTCAACGCATACACGAATTTCTCCACCCCAATTTTCTTCGACAAAAGAGGCAAGAACTGCGAGTTTCTTGCGCATCACATCGTGATAGTCATCGCCAAGTGAGTAAGAAGCCCATTTGAGGGCGTTTTTACGGGGTTTTAATGGGGAATGGTAGTTCGCTACCACTGCGATTATAGATTGGGCATTATCGAGCAATAAACGAGGATTGCGACGTATATCTTCGTATCGCTCCATGTATGCCATTTCGCCATGATGAATTGCCTTAATCCACTTATTGTATTGGTCAATGACCGGTTGAGGCACTTCAGATACCTCTGCAACACCAATTGCGCTAAATCCTAAGTCATCAGCAATCGCGCGCAAATCGCTACTACATGGGAATTGTTCTGAATTCATATCCTTCACTTTTGAGCCATTTGATGGCGCGAGGTAGGGCAAATTTGAGATTTCGCTCGGCGCGAAGTGAGTCGTGGAACACGATTATCGACCCATTGCGAGTATATTTCTTTACATTGTCTAACACCTCTTGACTGTTACGGTTATGACTATAGTCGCGAGTTACGAGGTCATACATCACAATGTTGTAATTTTTCTTGATGGCACGAGCTTGTGAGGGGCGCATCAATCCATGAGGCGGACGGAATAGAGATGAATCGATATATTTACTTGCTGCGGCAATGTCTTCGAGATAGAGTTGGGTTGAGGTTTTTAAACCTCTCAAATGGTGCATAGTGTGGTTGCCAAAACTATGTCCACGAGTTTTAATCTCGTCCAATAACCATGGGTGTCGGCGCACATTGTCGCCCACCATGAAAAAGGTCGCTTTGATGTTATATTTATCGAGCGTGTCCAATACCCAAGGTGTAACCTCAGGTATTGGACCATCGTCGAAAGTGAGATATACCACTCGTTGCTTTTTGCGTTTTATGCGCCATATTGCTTCGGGGAAGAATATGCGATAGAGTAACGGTGGTTGTTCGATGAACATAGATTTCAGTTTTTATTCAACTGATAGATTGATACCTTTATCGGCAAAGAATTCGGTGAGATGTTTCTTTATTTCTGATGGTTTGTATTGAAGCATACCATAATATTCAGCCATAGGTTCAGCAAAATGATCAGCACTGATATTAGGATAGTCAACTTGATATAAACGATAACGCAAAGACAAGATATCTTTAATAGTTACACCAAGTTCCTCAAGTTTCTTGTCAATATCGCCACCTGCTTGTTGATATAGAATCATAAATTGAGGTATTGCAATATTTGACACATATTTTTCGCTATAAGCGATTGATTTGAGTTGCCAATCTTTGAGACCTACGAGATAAGGGATAAACTTAGTGTAGCGAGATAATCCATCTTCAGCAAGAGCCAATGCACGATTTTTGTCATCTTCATTGCCAGTAGCTTCATAAAGTTGAATATAAAGGTCGGCAATGTCGGTACTTGCATAGTTTTCGTAAGGCATTACACTTGATGGAAGTTTTTCTTCCATGAGGTTGAGCACTTTACGAGATTTTTCGAAATATTCGTTAGCGAGAGTACCAGTAGAGTCGGCTTCGAGAGCTTCAGCACCTTGATAATATAATTCGTGAGCGAGGTCAATCATTGTGCTACGAGTAGTGCTTGTCATGCGACGCACTGTTTCATCGAGGTACAAGTCTTTGCCTTGGTCAAGACCGCCCCAACGATATTTGTTCATCACTACGTCATACATCTTTTCGGCATTAATACCATGGTTTCCATTCACACCAGTGCGTGCAGGGGTTACTTGGTATGCCATACCTGTTTGTTGTAGGTAGGGAGTGAGACCTAAGTGATAAGAATTAGGCACTGTAACTGCGAAATAGATAGGACGATTCCAGCCATTTTCAGCACTCTTAGCAATCATGTCGAGAGTGAGAGTTTTGTTGAGAGCCAATCCTGGTTCGCCTTGACCTTGCACATAGCGTTGAATATCAACAACAAGAGTATCAACGATTAAATTGCGTTGATATTCGGGCACAACGCCTGCTTTAATCACTTCATCGGCATTAACTGGGATATATACAGCAGCTGCGTTGATTGTGTTGATACCATATTCGGGCATATATGAAGCATCGCTATAACGATGCAACAAAGCATCTTTAGCCGATGCCATTTTTATGCGTGGAATGATGTAACTATATTGTAGTTTGTCGTTGAGATAATTCTCAGGTTTTGCATACATATCAATAGCAGGAGCATCGTATGATGGGTGTTGGATTTGGCTTGCATACCAATCGGTAGTGAGGTATGACATATTAACCACCTTCACATCGGTGCGATAGCCTTCAACCTCTTGAGCATACCACAATGGGAATGTGTCGTTGTCGCCATTCACATAGATGATACCGTTTTGGTCAACACTTGAGAGGTAGTTCATACCGAAGTCGCGTGCAGCATAGCGACCAGAGCGATCGTGGTCGTCCCATGTTTGCGATACCATTTGCAATGGCACGATTAATCCCAATACGGCTGCAACAACTGCAATAGCAAGTGATTTTTTATCTTCTGTTTTCTCAGTTTCAACTGCTGATTTTTTCTTGTTGAGCAATGATTTAATACCTACCCAAATTGCTGGAACTGCCATACCAATCCAAATAGCAAATGCGTAGAATGAACCTGCGAATGCGTAGTCACGTTCACGAGGTTGACCTGGAGTTTGGTTGAGGTAAAGCACGATTGCTACACCTGTCATGAGGAAGAGGAAGCATACCACCCAGAATTGTTCTGTGCCACGTTTTGAAGCAAATAATTGCCACAACAAACCTAAGATACCAAACAATAATGGGAGCATGAAGAATACGTTGTGTCCCTTATTTCCTTTGCCATACTCATCGGGGAGCAATGATTGGTCGCCAAGACGAGCATTATCAATAAATGGAATGCCCGAAATCCAGTTACCTTGAGTTACTTCACCATTGCCTTGAATGTCGTTTTGACGGCCTGCAAAGTTCCACAAGAAGTAGCGCCAATACATGTGGCTCATTTGATAGTTGATAAAGTAAGAAAGGTTGTCGGCAAATGTGGGGAGTGCAATATTTTTAGCCACCATGCCACCCTCTTTTGAGTCATACATGTTGACAGTTTTTACACGAGCCTTACTTGAGTCGTAGTTCACCCAATCTTTATAGCCACGCACATGATTACCATCGGTGCTGTAGATGCGAGGGAAGAACATCTTAAACTCAGGGATTTCTTCATAATCAGTTTTATGACCTTTTACGATATATTGATCGGGTTGGTCGGGCGATGTTTTCACTACTTTAGCATACTCAGGGCGACCTGTAGTGGTAACAGCATTACCATGAGCATCGCGAAGGATTGACGATGCTGGTACATATTTTACCGATGGACGACCTGTTTCGGGGTCCTCTTGATAAGAGATTATTTCGGCAAAAGTAGCACCACGGAACAATGGGCGTTGACCATATTGCTCACGGTTGAGGTAAGATGATAGTGCAAACACATTATCGGGTTGGTTTTGGTTCATAGGAGTGTTGGCATCGGCACGAATCAAGAGCAATGCATAAGATGAGTAACCAATAAAGATTACCAACACACCTGTGATGATGATATTGAGTATGCGAATAGGGAGTTTTGAAGTGAAGATGCAATAAAGGATAAGACCAATCATGAACAACACTGGAATAAAGTAACTTTCACCCATAAATGGCATTCCCGAAAGGAAGATGGCAAGACATGATGAAAATTTGATTTTACCAGTTGAACGTTGGCTGTATAGTTCGTAGATAGCCCAAATGAATGTTGCTACAAGCACGATTGCATAGATGAGAGTACCCATATTGTAACTCATGCCACAAGTGTTGACAAAGAACAATTCAAAGTATTGTGCCATTTCAACAAATCCTGGTACCAAACCATAAAGAATCAAGCCTACTACTACGCATGAAACGGCGAGAGCGATAAGAGATCCTTTTACGTTTGTGTCTTTATATTTACGATAATATATCACCAATCCAATTGCTGGGATACACAATAGGTTGAGCAAGTGAACAGCGATAGAAATACCAATTACGTAGGCGATGAGAATGAGATATCGGTCGCTTGTAGGGTCGTCGGCACGGTCTTCCCATTTCAAAATGAGCCAGAACACTAATGCAGTGCAGAAAGATGAGAATGCATATACCTCACCCTCTACGGCTGAAAACCAGAATGTGTCGCTCCAAGTGTATGCCAATGCACCACAAATACCAGCACCAAAGATTACAATCATCTTTGCGAGAGACACTTCGGTAGCATCATCTTTTACCATAATGCGACGCACAAGATGTGTTACTGTCCAGAATAGCAACAAGATAGTGCCAGCACTGAGAAGCGCCGACATTGCATTAACCATCAAAGCTGCCAACGAAACATCGCCACCTGCAAAGTTGATAAAGAAGCGTGCAGTGAGCATCCAAATAGGGTTGCCGGGTGGGTGTCCCACTTCGAGTTTCATACCTTGTGAAATAAATTCGGGGCAGTCCCAAAAACTTGCCGTAGGCTCAAGTGTGAGCAGATAGGTAACCGCTGCGATGACAAAACATAGCCAACCGAGCGAATTGTTAATGATATTATACTTTTTCATTATTGAATTGATTTTTTCTACTTAAATCGCCAAGTGATAGTGCCGCGTTGCTCTTTTGTTTCATCTTTTGCTACTGAGAAAGAGCATTGCAATGATGCTTGTTCGCAACGTGTGCGAGTAGTGGCATCGGCATAGGCTGCGCCCGATCCACTTTGTACTTTGGCTGAAATGACTTTGCCATCGGGGTTAACACTCACTGCAACAACAATCGTCCCCGATTTTGTACTTGATGTTTTTACCCAATGTGCCAATGTGCGTCCACCTACGTTTGTGCCAGGTGCACCCGATATGGCTCCCGTCTCGCTATTTCCGTCGGTTTGACCTGCTTTACCTTTGCCATTAGAGTCAGATGATTTACCATTGCTAGCAAAGGCGTTTTTCATTTGATTTTTTATTTGTTCTTGTTTTTCTTTTTCAAGTCGAGCTTTTTCAGCTGCTTCAAGTTCCTCTTTTGTAGGACCAGGAGTCGTTTCGGGTTTCTTTTCTACCTTCATAGGTGATTCTTGGGTAGATGTAACCACTTGTGAGGGTTGTGCTTGAACTCCAGCGTCAACGAGGTCGTCGGCTTCGGGTACTTCAGTTTCGTTGGCTTCGGGAGCAGGTTGCTCTTGGTCGCTCTCAGGGATAGGTTGCACCATATCACCAAGCATCACGTATTCGCCACCGAATAAGATTTCGCTTGAATCGCAAGGAGGCCATTCGGCATCTTTAACGGGAGTGTGCTCGATGACCACACAGAGTGTAATCACGAGTAGCAACAGGTGAATAGCAATTGTGCCTATGATGGCTATGATGCGTGATTTTTTAGATGAATCCATCGCAAGAGGGGTTAAAAGAGGGTTATAGTGAAGGTGCTTTAGGTTGTGCCGATGTGGGTGCGGGCTTGGTAGCGAGCACCATTTTGAGATTGTTTTGAGCGGCGAGGTTGAGCACTTCAATTACTTTGCCATAAGGCACTTCTTCGTCGGCATAGAGGGCGATATAGCTCTCGGGGGCTTGCACTTGCAAAGTTACAAGGTAGCTCACAAGATAGTCGATGTGAATGGGTTGAGGTTCCTCTTTGTCGTATGATACGAAGATTTGCATTTCGCGGTCGAGATACACACGAGTGCCAGGTTTTATGGCTGTTTGTTCTGAACTTTGTGGTAGGTTAACTTCGAGTGCTGTGGGGAACACAAATGTTGAAGTAACCATGAAAAAGACGAGCAACAGGAATATGACATCGGTCATAGATGCCATTGAGAATGTTGCCGATATTTCGTTTTGACGTTTTAATGCCATAGTTGAAGGGTGTATTATTTGTTAGGCTCGTTGAGGAGGTCCATAAATTCCATGGTGCGTGCTTCGAGTTGGTTCATCACTTTGTTGATGTGAGCCACGAGGTAGTTGTAAGCAAAGAGTGCGATGATACCCACTACAAGACCGGCAACAGTAGTAACCAATGCAGTGTAGATGCCACCAGCGAAATCACCAATAGAGGCAGCATTGCCCGAGTTGGCGATGCTATAGAATGCGTCGACCATACCGATTACTGTTCCCAAGAAACCGAGCATTGGAGCACCAGCAGCAGTTGTCGCAAGCCATGCAAGTCCCTTGCTGAGATTAGCGATTTCGATGTTACCAGTGTTTTCAATTGTTACGAGAATGTCGTTGGCTGGACGACCAATGCGTGAGATACCTTTAGCCACCAAACGAGCTGTTGGTGAGTCTTGTTTTTTGCAAAGATTTTGAGCACTCTCAATTTCACCTTCGTAAACATAGTCTTTGATGCGTTTCATGAAATCGGGGTCATATTTGCTTGCTTTGTGAATAGCAATAGCGCGTTCGATGAAAATGTACATTGTTACTACCGAGAGAATTGCGAGTGGAATCATGATAAATCCACCTTCGAGGCAGAGGTCCCAGATAGAGAGTGAGGTGGTAGTAGTTGTAGAAACTGCTTCTTCAGCAACAATAGTTGCAGTTGTATCAATGAAATTTGCCACAGAGTCGGCAGCGATAGTTGATGCTATAGAATTGAGAAGTGTCATGATTTATGTTGATTTATAAGTGGGTTAGCAATTATTTAAGACATTGTTTGTAACGGTTGATAGTTTCCTGCAATCCGAGGTATATTGCGTCGGAGATGAGCGAGTGACCAATTGATACCTCGTTGAGGTAGGGCACTTGCTTGTGGAAATATTCGAGATTTTCGAGCGAAAGATCGTGACCAGCATTTACACCAAGACCAGCCTTGTGTGCTGCTTGACTTGCCACAATGTAGGGAGCAACAGCCTCTTCGGGGTTAGAGGGGTAGAGGTCGGCATAAGGTTTGGTAAACAACTCTACACGATCAGCACCAGTCTTAGCTGCAAGTTTGATATTGTCAATGTCGGTGTCAACAAAGATTGAGGTGCGAATACCAGCGTCGCGAAGAGTGTCGACGATACTGGTGAGGAATTCCATATTTGGTTCCACTTGCCAGCCAGCACTTGATGTGAGAGCATCGGGAGCATCGGGCACAAGGGTTACTTGCTCGGGCTTAACTTTAAGCACGAGGTCCATAAATTCGGGTGATGGGTATCCTTCAATGTTGAACTCGGTTTTAACCAAAGGACGCAATTTGAATACATCGTCATACTTGATGTGTCGCTCGTCGGGACGAGGGTGTACGGTGATGCCGTTAGCACCAAACGCTTCGCAGTCGACGGCTACTTGTTGCACATTAGGTTGGTTCTCGCCACGAGCATTACGCAATGTGGCAACTTTGTTGATATTTACACTTAAATTTGTCATTTTCTCTTTTTAAAAATCTTTTTGACGAGTTAAGTTGTTGAATAATTGTAGTGATTAAATAATTATTCGTAAATTTGTCAAGATTTAGACTACAAAAATAGTTAGAAATAATAAAATAGCGAAAGATTTGCGTGCAAAAAGATGATATGTTAACGCAAATTATAAAGTTTCCTTAAAAATAATTCATTCGACGGCATGAAAATAGCAATCTACGGTAATATGTATCAAGAGGATTACCTCAGTCAATTATCTGATTTTCTTGATGAATTATCACATTCGGGCATTAAGGTTGAAATGGACTCAAAGTTTTATAATTACTTGAGTCGAATGTTGCCTAAAGAGTTGCCTGTTGATGGTGTGATTATGGGTAATGATTTTGAGGCAGATATGGCTATAAGCATTGGTGGCGATGGTACATTTTTGCGCACGGCACGTTGGGTAGGTGATAAAGAAATTCCCATCCTTGGCATCAATACTGGTCATCTTGGTTACCTCGCCGATATTACTGTCGATGAGATGATAGGGGCTGTTGAGGATTTGAAAAATGGCCTTTATAAGGTTGAAAATCGTGCGTTGATTGAGGTTACAAGCACTCGCAAAGAGGCTATTATTGATTGGAATTACGCCCTCAATGAGGTGGCGATTCTTAAACAAGATACTGCGTCGATGATTGAGGTTGAAACAAAGGTTAACGACATGGATTTAGCTGTGTATAAGGGTGATGGATTGATTGTATCAACCCCTACAGGTAGTACTGGCTATAACCTTTCGGTAGGTGGTCCGATTGTTGAACCTACTGCCCCCAACTGGATTATTTCGCCTATTGCTGCTCACTCGTTGACTATGCGTCCACTCGTGGTGAGCGATTCGCGTGAACTCACTATCACTACAACATCTCGTGCCACAAACTATCGTGTGAGTCTTGATGGTCGCTCGGTAACATTGCCTGCTGGTTCAACGATAAAGTTGCGCAAAGCACCATTTGTGGTAAAGGTAGTGCAACGACTCAAGCACAATTTTGGTTCTACACTTCGCAATAAGTTGCTATGGGGTGTGGATAAGAGATAAGTGACTGGTTAAGAATAGAAAAGTGTAAAGGGAATGGTCGTTTCGGGGTTAGAATTTAATTATCCTCCGTTGGGAATTGTGCACGTTACTGTGCGCTATAATTCGCGTCATATTTCGGCACGCTGGCGCGAGGGGAAGGTGTATCTTAATGTGCCTTATGGAGTGCGAGAGGAAGATATGATGAAGGCGCTTGCTTCGTTTGTGCCAGCGTTGATGGAAAAACGCCCTAAAATATTGTATTATGATGGTCAAATTCTTGAGTTTGAAGGGTTAACTATTACTGTGAAGCATCAGTTGCATGCTCCAGGTCAAATCATAACTCAAGCACAACTGCCTCACTCGGTTATTGAGGTGGGAAGCAATTATGATTTTAATAACACCGATGTGGCGCAAACTATTAGTAAAATGCTGTGTCGCATAGCGCAACGATTGGCACCAAATATACTTCTGCCACGCGCTCGCCAACTCGCACATTCAGTGGGTAAAACTCCAGTGGGATGGACTATTTCAAATGGGCATCGTGTGCTAGGTCATTGCAATTCAAATGGGGTAATAGCACTATCGTATGTATTGGTGTTTTTGCCACAAAATTTGCGTGATTATGTGATATTTCATGAATTGGCGCATCTATCTGAGATGAACCACAGTGCTAGATTCCACGAATTGTGTAACCAATATTGTGGGGGCAAAGAGTCGGATTTAATAACTGAACTTAATAAATTTCAATGGCCTATATATAAGTAGGTTATAAATAGCATTGCTGTCAAAAAAACAAAAACCACTACGCAACTAAATAATTTAGCATACGTAGTGGTTTTATTTTATATTTAACCCTCAGAGGGTTTAGATAGACAATCGGCGGAGTGTATTGAGGAGGTCGCGATTGATTGGTTTGTCATTTTTAATTGCTTTGGTGAATGGCACATAAACGATTTCATCATTTTTGATACCAATCATCACATTGCGTTGGTCGTCGAGTAGTGCATCAACGGCAGCAGCGCCCATGCGTGAAGCGAGAATACGGTCGCTGGCAGTGGGAGATCCACCTCGCTGAAGGTGTCCGAGTATCGATACGCGCACATCATAACTAGGGTATTCATTTTTTACGCGTTCGGCAAGTGCCATTGCTCCACCAGTTATTGGACTCTCGGCAACAAGTACGATAGATGAATTTTTGCTCTTACGGAAACCATTTTGAATCAATTCGGCCAATTGGTCAACCTCGGTAGAAATCTCAGGAATAATGGCAGCTTCTGCACCCGAAGCGATTGCTCCATTGAGAGCAAGGAAACCTGCGTCGCGTCCCATTACTTCGATAAAGAATAGGCGCTCGTGAGATGTTGCTGTGTCGCGAATTTTGTCGACACATTCCATGATAGTGTTGAGGGCTGTATCATAACCGATTGTGAGGTCGGTGCCATATAGGTCGTTATCGATTGTGCCAGGGAGACCGATGATGGGGAAGTTGAACTCATTGGCAAAGATGCGAGCACCAGTCAATGACCCATCGCCACCTATCACCACGAGAGCATCAATGCCGTGTGAACGTAGTGTGTCGTAGGCTTGTTGGCGACCTTCGGGAGTCTTAAACTCTTTGCAACGAGCAGTTTTTAGAATCGTACCACCCATTTGTATAATGTTTGACACATTTTGAGTCTTGAAGTCAACGATTTCGTTGGTTATCATGCCTTTATAACCACGATAGATGCCTTTTACTTGAAATCCAGCAAAGATTGCCGAACGGGTGACGGCACGGATTGCCGCATTCATACCAGGAGCGTCGCCTCCCGATGTAAGAATACCAATGCATTTAATATCTGCCATATCTTGATGTTTTTAGAGTCATGAATTAATAATGCAAAGATAATATAATTTAGTTCATATTTTGCAACCCAAATTTCATAATTAAGATTAAGAATCGACCTAAATTTTGCCAAAAATTCTATATGGTTGTTATTTTCTGACTATCTTTGTAGTGTGAAATCCCTAATACTCAAATTGTATGCTTAAAAGATTATTTCAATACGGAGTTCCCTTTGTTATTAGTGTAGGTCTATGCTATCTACTATTTACTGGTATAGATTTTAATGAAATGATGGCCACTATCAGCAATGAGTGTAACTTTTGGTGGATAGGATTGGCTTTATTGATAAGCATATTTTCGCATGTGTTTCGTGCAATGCGTTGGGATATTCAGTTGAGAGCTCTTGATGTTAAGGCGCCACTTATGACGCTAGTATATAGTATCTTTGGCACATACGCCGTTAATCTCGTGTTCCCACGATTGGGTGAGGTGTGGCGCACAACCTATGTATCACAACGACAAAACGCCTCGTTTACCACAATTTTTGGTTCGATGGTGGCCGATCGCCTCGCCGATGCTGTAGTAGTGGCATTGCTTACACTCACTACATTCCTTCTTGCAAGTGGTGTAATCACTCAATATCTTGCTCAAAACACTGCTCTATATAATAGTCTAATTGCTTTATTGTCATCGCCTTGGTTGTGGGTAGCAGTTGTGGCTATGTTGGCAATAGTGTGGTGGGTGTTTGCAAAGAAACGCGAAAATAAAATCGTTGCAAAAATTATCGGATTCATTCAAGGTCTTTGGGTGGGATTTGCTTCAATTGCCAAAATGAAAGGAAAAGGGAAATGGTTGCTTTTGACATTGGCGATATGGGGTTGCTATTTTACTCAATTGTTTGTGGCATTTTTTGCATTTGAAGAGACTGCTGCTGTGGTTGAAAATCACGGAGTATTAGCAGTATTAGTGTGTTTTGCATTATCGAGTATTGCAATGGGGGTACCATCAAATGGGGGTATCGGTCCATGGCAATGGGCAATTATCTTCGGGTTGAGTATCTACGGTATGCCTACCGATGGAGTGTCATTGGCATTTGCTAACCTTGTACTCGGCACACAAACACTTCTTCTCATTGTCCTCGGCATCATTACTTTCACAGCCATTGCTCTTGAAAAACGCCGTAAACAGGCGTAACGCAAGGATAGTCAATGTATTAAGAATATTACTATCATAAAGAAACAATCGGCAAATTGTCGATTGTTTCTTTATTTTGCACTATTTTGTTTCTCAAAATCAAGTAAAATTTGTGTTGCTTTAAGACCTCTGTAACTCGTTAAGTCCTTCAAGGTTATCAATTCTTTTATTATCGTTGGTTCTCTCCTTAGATAGGCTACGCTTTGGCAATGCAATTTTAAGCAAGCTTAATTTGCAATTGCGCTCGGCTTGCATTATCTTTGCAGTTAATTGGAAAAATTGACAACAATGGGAGTTAAAAATCAGTCGGAAGAGACGCTACGAACAACAATTGAGGCGTTATCTTGCAAAGAAAACATCAAAGATGTGTGTCATCTTCGCCAATATGGCGAACCATTGCCCTCGCAGCAATCGGTAGCTCGTATTGTTGATTTATGTAGAGGATTAATTTTCCCTGGATTTTTTGGAGATAACGATGTAAACCACAATAATGTAATGCATTATGTGGGAATTCGTTGTGAACAATTGCGCGAGGTGCTCATAGAGCAAATCACTGCTGGATTGTGTTTTAGTGCTTCTAAAAATCAAGATTTTAATTTAACAGATGTTGCACAGCAGGCTCAAGAGAAGGCTGATGCGTTTATAGCAAACCTTCCCGAGTTGCGTCGCTTGCTTTACACCGATGTAAAGGCTACATATCTTGGCGACCCTGCGGCAATTTCAACCGATGAGGTAATATACTGCTATCCTGCAATCCGTGCGATTAGCAATTATCGCATTGCTCACGAACTTGTAAAACTCGAAGTGCCTATCATTCCTCGTATGATTAGCGAACAAGCACATAGTGAGACTGGTATTGATATTCACCCTGCTGCTACAATTGGCGAAGGGTTTACAATCGACCATGGTACAGGTATCGTAGTGGGGGCAACCGCAATTATTGGAAATAACGTGAAATTATATCAAGGTGTGACGCTCGGTGCAAAAAGTTTTGACATCGATGCTGATGGAAATCCAATAAAAGGAATTCCTCGCCACCCTATTATAGGCGATAATGTAGTAATTTATTCCAACGCATCAATTTTAGGACGTATCACTATCGGTGCAAATGCAGTGATAGGTGGTAACATTTGGGTTATCGAAGATGTTGCTGAAGGAGAAAAACTCGTTCAAGCCAAAGCAAATAATTTTTTAAGATTCAAGCAGTGATGAATGAAAATTTTGAAATGGTAGCAAAAACCTTCCAAGGATTGGAAGATGTGCTTGCTAAGGAGTTAACTGACCTCGGTGCTGAAAATGTGGCAGTGGGTCGTCGTATGGTGTCATTTGAAGGCAACCTCGAAACGATGTATCGTGCGAATCTTTCTTGTCGCACAGCACTTCGCATTCTAAAGCCTATATACAAGTTTATTGCCACCGATGCCGATGCCCTTTATGATATGGTCAAGGAATATGATTGGACAAAGGTATTGTCTGTCGACAAAACATTTGCTATCGATGCCGTGGTAAACTCTAATGAGTTTAAGCACTCTCGTTTTGTGACTTATAGAGTGAAAGATGCTATCGTTGACTTCTTCAAAGATAAATTTGGTCCAGATAAACGCCCTGGAGTTCAACTTCAAGAAGCTGATGTAGTTATCAATGTTCACATTGCTGGCGACAGAGTGACACTCTCGCTCGACTCATCGGGTGAATCGCTTCACAAGCGTGGTTATCGTGTTGCTCAAACTGAGGCTCCTATCAATGAGGTGCTTGCCGCGGGTATCATTCTCAAAAGTGGTTGGAACGGTCAATGCCCATTGGTCGACCCTATGTGTGGATCGGGTACATTCCTTGTTGAGGCTGCTTTGATTGCTGCTAATATCAATCCTGGTATCTATCGCAAGAATTTTGCGTTTGAGCAATGGCCCGACTTTGATGAGGAACTTTTTGATTCACTTTATAACGACGAAAGCGAAGAACGCGAGTTTGATTATAAAATCTATGGTGCCGACATCTCGCCTAAGGCTGTGGCAATAGCAACAGAGAATGTTAAGAGTGCAGGTGTGGCAAAATATGTAGATATCTGCGTAAAACCTATTTCGCAATGGGACGAAGCTCCCGAAAATTGTATGGTAATCACCAATCCTCCTTATGGCGAACGTATCGGTTCGAATGACATGGAAGGTCTTTACACAACCATCGGTTCAAAACTCAAACATGTGTTTAAGGGTTCGGCATGGATTATTGGTTATCGCGAAGAGTATTTCCATAAAATTGGCCTCACTCCTTCGTCAAAAACTCCAATTCTCAATGGTTCGCTCGAATGTGAATTGCGTGAATATGTAGTATTTGATGGCGATTATGCTTCATTCCGCAAAAGTGGAGGTAAACTCAAAGATAGCAAGAAAATTGAGCAAGCCAACGATATGCCTCGTCGCTTGAGCGACAAAGAGTGGAAAGCTCAGGCTCGAAAAGGTGGCATGGGAGGCAAAGACTCTCGTGGCAAGAAAGATCGTCGTTCATCGGCAGCCGATGATAAATTCGCATCTAAATCACGTCGTTTTGAGAAATCAGAACCTCGCAAAATGAGAGATGACGAGGAATTTGAAAACCCATTGAAGAAGCGTCGCAACGAGCACGCGTTGAAATCTATTAGTGGTCGTAAACCAGCACTTCCTAAAATGGTAAAAAGAGGTTGGAAACGCAACAATGATAACGAATAATAATATTAACACAGACAAAAATATCAATTATATATGGAAAAAATGAATATTTTGCTCCTTGGTTCAGGTGGTCGCGAATCGGCTCTCGCATGGAAAATGAGTCAAAGCCCATTGCTTAACAAATTGTATATTGCTCCAGGTAATGGTGGCACAGGTGCTTATGGCGAAAATATCGCTTTATCTCCACTTGATTTTCCTGCTATTGAAAAATGGGTAGGCGAAAATGCTATCGACATGATTGTAGTGGGTAACGAAGATCCATTGGTAGCAGGTATTTATGACTATTTTGAGGACAAGAATATTCTTGTAGTTGGTCCATCTAAAGCAGGTGCTGCTCTTGAAGGTAGTAAAGACTTTGCAAAGCAATTTATGGTGAAAAATAATATCCCTACTGCTCGCTATCAAAGTTTTACTGCTGAAACAATTGAAGAGGGCTATGCTTTCCTCGAACAACTTCAAGCTCCTTATGTGTTGAAAGCCGATGGATTGGCAGCTGGTAAAGGCGTGTTAATTCTTTCATCAATTGAAGAGGCTAAGGCTTCGTTAAAAGAGATGCTTTCTGGCATGTTTGGTGCATCGTCAGCAACAGTCGTTATCGAAGAGTTCCTCTCTGGTATCGAATGTTCGGTATTTGTGTTGAGCGATGGCAATGGTGGCTATCGTGTGCTTCCTGTAGCAAAAGACTACAAACGTATTGGTGAGGGCGATACAGGTCTTAATACAGGTGGTATGGGTGCTGTTAGCCCAGTTCCATTTGCCGACGAGGTATTTATGGAAAAGGTTCGCACTCGCATCATCGAGCCAACTATCAATGGTCTTATTAATGATAATATCACTTATCGTGGTTTCATTTTCCTTGGTCTTATCAACGTGGCTAATGAACCTATGGTAATCGAATATAATGTGCGCATGGGCGACCCCGAAACTGAAGCAGTAATGCTCCGTATCGATAGCGACCTCGTGGCATTGATGAAGGCTGCTGCACAAGGTAACCTCGGCGATGTGGAATTGAAAGAGGACCCACGCACAGCAGTAACTGTAATGATGGTATCGGGTGGTTATCCTGGCGATTACGAAAAGGGTAAAGTAATCACAGGTTGCGAAAATGTTACCGATAGCATTCTCTTCCACGCTGGTACAAAAATCAATGCTGAAGGTGAATTGGTAACTGCTGGAGGTCGTGTGATTTCGGTAAGTTCATATGGCAACAGCATTGCCGATGCCCTTGCTAATAGTTATGCCTCTATCGCAAAGGTTGACTTTGAAGGAAAATACTTCCGTCGCGATATTGGTAAAGACCTCATGAAATAATATTCGGTTAAAGAATGATAAAAGAGAGCGATATATCTCGTTTTCTACACTCGCGATATGCGTTAATGCTATTTGCAGTAATCGCGATAATAACTACTTACCTTGCCTCTTCGTGGGGCAAGGTAAGCCCTATTTTAGACAATAAAGGTCTTGGACTAACTCCTATCAACCAATGGCTTGAACCTGGTATGTTGTCGCAAGGCATAAATATTGCGCTTAATTTTGTGATGTGTGTGATATTGATTTATATCAATAAGACATTCAATATTCTGCGCAATCCCACATTGGTATTTGCTTGGTTGTTTTTAGTGCTTCAAATGCCATTGATTGACCTCACTGGGCAATTGTATGGAGGCACTGTAATGGCTGTGGTGATACTTGTGTGTGCATTTATAATGTTTGTAACATATAATGCCAACAGTCCCTATGAGATATTCTTGGTGTTTGCAATAATCTCTTTTGGCGCATTTTTCCAATACGCATTTATATTTTATGCACCAGTGTTTTTAGTTGGATGTGTGCAGATGCGAACATTCAATATTCGCACTATTTTGGCAGCGTTGATGGGAATCATCACTCCAGCATGGATTATGTATGGATTGGGGATTCTCAAAATACAAGACTTTACGATGCCTCAATTTGTGGGTATATATACTCAACTATCATCGCTTGAGTTGATTCAAATGTTGATAGCCATAGGGTTGTCGATAATTATATGCATAGGATCATGGATGGCAAATATTGTAAAAATCATTAGTTATAATGCGCAAAATCGCGCTTTTAACGGATTCTTTGCAATCCTCTCATTGGCTACGATATTGTTGATAATGATAGATTTTACGAATTATATCGTGTATGTGCCTTTGCTTAATTGCTGCACAGCATTACAACTTGGGCACTTATTTACTATCTATGAGTCGCGTCGTAGTTACCTCGGTATTATTGCAATCGTTGTCGTTTATACGGCTCTATATATCTGGGGTGTATGTCTATAAAAATCGTTGTCGAAAAAAATATTCCCTTCATTCAAGGTGTGCTTGATGGTGTAGCGCAAGTAGAGTATCTTGCTACCGATGATATTACGCCTCAAGCTATGCGTGATGTTGATGCGCTTATATGTCGCACTCGCACCTACTGCAACGATTGGCACCGATCACATCGACCTCAACTATTGTCGCAATCGAGGTATTGAGGTTAACAATGCTCCAGGGTGTAATGCTCCAGCCGTAGCGCAATATCTGTTTGCATCTTTAGCGCAGGTTATAAAACGCCCTATTGAGGATTATACGATAGGTATAGTTGGTGTAGGTCATGTGGGTCGAATCGTTGAAGATTGGGCTCGTCAATTGGGTATGCGAGTACTTGTGTGCGACCCTCCTCGTGCCGAGGTTGAATGTACCAATAATTTTGTGTCTTTAGATGAAATCGCTAGTGAATGTGATATTATCACATTTCACACACCTCTCACTAAAGATGGGAAATATCCCACATATCACATCTGTGATGCCTCATTCATTGCCAGTCTTAAGCAACACCCCATTGTAGTTAATTGCGCACGAGGTGCGATATTTGACACTCAAGCAGTAATTGAAGCACTTGATAAGGGTGTGATATCAGATGTAATTGTAGATTGCTGGGAAGGGGAACCAAATCTTGATTCGATACTATTAGAAAAGGCTATAATTGCCACACCTCATATTGCGGGATATTCACGCGAGGGAAAGATACGTGCCACAGAAATGGTTCTTGAGGCACTTGCACGCCACTTTAATCTCACAATACCATCGGTTGCAGAGGGAATCCCTATGGGCGCAGCAAAGAGCGTTACAATACAATCTATAAAAGATTCGTACAACCCACTAATCGACACGCAAGCCCTTAAATCATTTCCACAACAATTTGAATCCTTACGCAATAACTACAACTACCGCGATGAGGTGAAATAATAAATGGTAAAAAATAAGAAAGTGTATCAAAATTTGAATTTTGACACACACTCTTCTGTCGTTTAATTAATACTAATTTTATTGTTTTTTGAAAGTGTAGTTGCCTATTTTAATTTTATTGCCGTCAACTTTATATGTATTTTCCCCATCAATGGTAAGTGCCCCATCTATATAGGTGTAATTGTGAACGGTTTTACCCCAACGGGTAGTGGAGAGTTCGGTAGGAGCGTTAAATATTAAACGACTATTGTCGAGAAATTCGAGGATGTAATCGTTTTTAGTCTTGTAGGTTGTAGCCCATTTTGTAAGAGCAAGTTTATTATTGGCTTCAGGAGCTACATAATTCACATCTTGAATATATGTAGCGTTTTGAAACTCTGGATTATAGGGGTATTGTTCAGACAAGTCAAACACACAAACTTTAGTATCAGTATTCATTACCCCATATTTATGATCTACCCTAATTTTATTGGTAGTTTCATCATAAGTATATGGTACAAAATAATAGTATGTTACTGACTGAGTGGTATTATCCATACCAGTCTTTACAGCTTCTTTAGTGCATATACACCAATCGTTCTTACAAAATTCGATTGAATTATATTCATAAGGATTATTGAGTGCTTGCATTTCAGGACTTTGAACCCATCGAGTCCCCACCAATTTGTTCGGAATTTCAAGAACTGGCTCATCTTCGCAACTCACACACATAAATGGAATAACCATTAGAACGAGAAGAAATCTAAACATTTTCATAATTAGTGTAGTATTTAAGGATTTACAGATTAATTTAAAAGCAAATCTATAGCATAAAGTGTGAACCTACAAGCAATATTATATTAAATAACATTATGTAGCATTATATAACTACTAGGCATAGTAAATTCACACTTTTTGCATTAAAAATTGTTTATTTTGTTGAAACAATTAATCTGAAGCCGATGTGATCACATTTGTGGTCGGGTGTAACCGCTGATTTATAAGATACACGGCAATATGCGTTATTTATATGATTCCAACCACCACCTCGTACTACACGTTTTTCCCCATTTTTAGCTCCTTGAGGGTCGATAGATGGATTTGAAGAATAATTTTCAGAGAACCAGTCATTACACCATTCCCACATATTACCACTCATATCATATATCCCTAATGCATTAGAATCCTTTTTGCCTACTTGCGCCATCTCACTAAGGTTAAATGAAGCAACATCTAAGGCATTATTGCTACCTGCAAACTTGAAATATTCTCCATATTGTCCCATAGATGCAGTATATTCATCATTTTTGCCACCACGAGCAGCATATTCCCATTCTGCTTCAGTAGGGAGGCGATAAGCTATGCCTGTCAATTCATTCAATCGAGGAATAAATACGTTAACAACCTCCTCATAACTTACTTCCGAAATGGGATATAAAAATTTTGACTCGTCAATAGAATCGGGCGATACATTAGCCATTACATGCTCCCATAATGCTTGAGTAACTTCATATTTCATGATGTAAAATGATGAAACCGAAACTTGATGTACTGCACCTTCAGTATTAGATGCTTGATCATCATAATTTGCTGATTTTGGATTTTTACTTTGAGCACCCATAAGATAAGACCCTCCATCTACAAATACTAAATCAGAGTTCTTTATTTCATCAAAAATGCTAATAGAATTTTGATTGGCAGGTAAAAGGTCTCCTGAAATGAGATTTGGTTCATCGTTGTTAGCACAAGAAGAAACAACAGCACAAATGCTTGAAATTAATAATGCTTTTCTAAAAAATAACTTTTTCATAATTACTATAAAACGATTATAGAGGATATGCTATTAGCATATCCTCTGGGTTAATAATTTAAATATTTTTTATTTTTGAACAATTACTCGTTTAGTATCTTTAGTTACACCATCAACAATAAGAGTAGCTATATAGACCCCATTATTTAGATGAGATAAATCTATTGTAATAGAGTTATTTTCGGCAATACAGGTTGTAGATGTTTTTAAGTTACCATATAAATCACTAATAATTATAACTGCTGAAGATGTATTATTAGAAATAGAGTACTCAAATGAAATTTGTCCATTAGTGGGATTAGGTCCAAAGTTTGAAATGCAATCTGCAGAATCAGTGATGCTGATAGTTTGGACTATCTCAGGTTCTAATCCTAAATTAACATAAGGAATTTTGTTGTGGTTATACACACAAACTGTTACATATTCAGGGAAATTGGTGCGATAAATAGCACTTCGTCCTTTTATCAACAATGTTTTTCCTAATATGTTATCATTAAACGCAATATATTCATCTTCAGATCCAGAAATAGAAACATTAACAGCTTTGCCACTTTCAGCATTACGGGTTACAAATACATTTGAAATTATTGATGGATTTTCCGTGCGAATCATCATACTTGGGTCACCAAAACAATGGTATATCTCACATTGATATCTGCGTATATTGGCATAGGTGTCATGATTAACAGCAACTCTATATTGGCTATTATTAAGAATATAACCTAAACGATATTCAGATGTTACGTTGTTAGAATTAGGCCAAATATTTCCAAATATTGCAGTCGTGAAAAAATCGTTATATGGGGAAAAACTGGTTGCTGATGATGCGAATATACCTACACAACCTCCATTTGCTTTTTTTAGAAAAGTTTCAGCAAAACAATCATCATCAAAATTACCAGTTGAACAATTTATACTAAATACAATAGGCTGAAGATTTCCATTTGAGAGATTATTAATGTTGAATATATTAAAATGAGGCTTATCCCAGAATGTAATATAACCATGACCTCTGTGGAGGATATAAAATCTGCCACTGTTAATTGAATTTATAATATCGACATAATCTCCGTCCCAGTTGAAGGTGGGTTTTAATAATTCAGAGGGAAGTGAGGTTCCATTGGCATAGTATCTTGGAGTAATGTCAGAAAATGTATTATAGATTCTTTCGATAGTTTTACCTTTTGAAATTAGTAAATTGCGAACTGATTCGGAGGTTTCTATAAATAGTCTATCTTCAAATGTGTCAGAATTTTCATCTTGAAAAAATGAACAATTTACACCTGTGTTGTAAAAAGAACCATTTAGTGGTGGATTCTTTTCGTAATTAATAATTTTATCTACTACAACATTGGCTTCATTTAATGTGGAAACTGGTAATCGACCAATTGCTATCTCTGGGAAATAATCATCTCCACCATTAAAACAGCCATAGTATAAATCTGTAAGATGAGAATTTTCTATACCGTCAGTAGGTTTTAGGGTTGATACATTACTTGGGACGTCATCATGATCTCCAATAATGAGAGCATAGCAATTGTCAGAATGTTTTTCATATATTTCACGTATTTTGCTTTTTATGCTTGTTGGTGTCCAGTTGTCATTTAGAGCTACTTCGGTATTAAAACCTAAGTGCCTTTTCCATTTTGCAAAATTTTTTGCAGCAGTAGCATATTTATTAGTCGAAATAATAATGTAATCTTGAGTAATGGTATCTTGAAGAACTGGATAAGGTTTAATCTCAATTCCAGAGAGTCGAGATTGAGGAGAGGATTGGTATGTTACTTTATACTTTATCTTAGAATATGCTCTCACAATTTTATTTGTGTGATTGTACTGAACAGGAGATATCTTTACCCAATAAATAGAAGTATCTTTGTGAGTTTGTACATCCTCTATTTCGATAATTTCATTAGGACTAAAGCCTGAATATGCTTGAATCGGAGATATGTTCTCGGAACTATATAAGTTTACTCCATTATCGGTTAGAGGTTGACGGGCAGGAGCTAATTCATAGTTGAAATCAATAAATTCTGATTCGATTAATGATATGGAGATGTTGCCACTCTGAGAAGTTGTATATGTATCAATTTTAATGGGAAATGATGCTTCTCCTTGAGTGTGATTTATTCCCCAGTCTTCATATTTCCATTGTATGCAACCTTGAAATATATCATCATTAATAATTTGTGCTGCTTGAAAATCGTATGTGATAATTATGCTATCCCCATAATCTACTTTAGAACATAGGGGTTTTGTTGAGAGATTGTTGCAAAATTTACCAGTAGAAAGGTCTAATATATTTGTTGCCAAATTTGTAAGACAACAAAAACAAAAAATAATAAAGAAAGCAAAGCGTGTCATAATAGTAATTTTTTAATGGCTATAATTTTTAGAGAAAGATTGACACTCGGCTTTTTAAGCCGAGTAGTCAATTTGAAAAAATAAATTTTATTAAAGAGAGAAATTTCCCGTGTAACAAGAAACATCGTCGGTAACTATTATAATATAATAGTTGCCAGCAGAGGTTGAAGTGGCAATTGTCGCAGATCCAAAAGTCGTGTCGTCGGTTTGTTGCCACATTTCACCAGTAGTTTCGTTAAATACTGAAATTTCCACCTCGCCCATGTCATAGGCAAATTGGAGATAAATAACACCATCTTGATAGTACGCCATGATGTCGCTACCATAATTGGGTGAGCGTTGCCCAGATGGCCTTGTTTCTTTGTTTTCGATAGGGAACTTTAGTTTTTCTTCAGCAGAAGAGAGAAGAAATCCACACGTTAAAAATAATAGTAAAAAGATTTTCTTCATAATTTGTAAAAATTAAAATTTTACTTGTGCAAATTAATGAAGAAAACATGTGTAAAATACCAAAATTGACTTTACAAAAACTTTACATTTTGTTTGCTTGTATGAAATGGGGGAGGTAAATGTTTGTTAATTAGGAAATTAGGGTTAGATGCTGTTTATGAAATTGTCCCAATCAGAGGCTCTGCCATCATTGTTTGTTAACTTTTTGTAAAGGCGAGCACGGGTAAGCGATACAGAAGATTCGGAATGATTTGTTAAACGAGCAATTTCTTTAGGTGTAAATTTCGTTTTAATGAGCATAGAAACCCTAAGTTCATAGCTACTGATTTTAAAAGGTAGATTTTGTATAGTATTAATAAATGCTGGAAATAAAAAAATAATTTTATCAACGAGTGTGTTCCATTCTTTTTCTGATAGGATGTTTTTTTCTTCGGGATGATTCTTTAAACGATGATATATTTCTTTGACAAAAGTATCGTTATTAAAAACCAAAATAGCGTTGTCTTTTTGGCTTTTATAAATAATAGCTTTTTCATTATTAAGTTCTAATAATTTCTTTTGAATTTTCAATTCTTGAATAAGTGATTGATTTTCGTGATTTATTGAATTAATTTGAGATTTCAATAACGATATCTTTTCTTTATTTTGAGCAATGGTAGTTTCGCTTAAGTTGTTGCTTTGTTTAAGTAAAAGTTCTACATTTTGCAATTTAAGACTAATAATTCGTTTACGTTTACGTGCAACGTAAATAGTAGATAGTGCAATAACGATGATTACAACAATTGAACAAATTAAAGAAATTAGTTTAATTTCATTCTCATGAGCTTCTTGTTTCAGTTTATTGTTTTCACGTTCACGTATTTGATAGTTATATATTGCTGATAGTTGACGTATTTCTTGTGGTGTTTGTAGTTTGTGAATGCTATCAGAAAGAATTTGAGATTTAATAATGTAAGGAGTTGCTTTACTGATGTCATTGAGATCTAAATATAAATTAGAGAAAATATTGTATCCATTTCTTTGACTATGAATGTTGTTCGAGTTGATAAGTTTATTGCAATAAAATAAGGTGGAATCTATATTATTTAGTTCGTAATATAGATTAGCGAATATATTTGTAATAGAAATAGAATCTTCTGTTGGCAAGTTATGCCTAATTGAAGAAAGAATATCAAGAGCTTTAATGTAATCCCCTTTTTGTATATAAATATTGCAAATACTTTGTTTGGTAGAATATGCGAGCTTTGAATCGTTTATACATTCAGATAGTTTGTAAGCTTCATTGAAAAAGAACATTGCGCTATCATTTTGTTCTGTTAGAAAATAGATATGACCTAAATCTCGAGTATTATATATTACACCTATAATGTTACTATTTTGGGAGTTTAGTTCAATTGCTTTTTTATGAGCCAGAATTGCTAAATCATAAGCTTTTTGGTTGCCATAAATTCCTGCCATTTGGCTATAAGCAACAGCATTGGTATTGGAGTTGATATTTTCACAATCTAATGCTTTCTGGAAATATTCGAGGGCTTGGGGAGCATCGCCAAGGTCGGAATACACACGACCTCCATAATAGTAGGCTACTGGAAGTAGATTATTGAAATCGTGTTTTTCAAAATAGTTGATAACAGATAGTATTGCAGAATCGGAGGTGTGGGCAATATATGCTTTATCATTAGAGCGAATTTCTAATAGGTCGAAATAATATTTGTTGTCATTGTTTGAAAGTGTATCGCGATTGATTGTTTTAATCATGGCTACAGCACTATCGGCATTTACTTCGGCAATAGAGTCAATCTGTTGCAACTTCTCAAACTGCATACGCTCACTCTCCCTGCAAGCAGTGAGGAGTAGTAAGGATAATATGATAGAGAAGAGATGTCTCATTGATTACAATAAATCCAACGTAAATGGTTCTTCTTCGTCGAGGGAGTAGTTGATGAAGTCGACGAGTGGTTTGAGAAGAGAGAATCGATGGGCGGCGATTTCTATCCATGCGGGGTCGCAGAAAAAGGCCTCTTTGCATGAGTTGAGGCGACCATATTCTTTGAGTTTTAATAACTCGGCTTGTGGATGCTCTTTATCCCAACCTTTAGGCACGTTTTTAAGGCTGTCGCCTATCCAAGAGGGGAAGTGCTTGACAAACTCAGGGTTGTTGATTATCTCCTCAAATTCTTCAATATTATCAACGATGGCGTGACGCATTTTGCGTAGCATTGTGGCGTCGGGGCACCAAAGTCCACCATATAAGCCCGATCCACCCCAAAGGTTTTCTTCGTCGATACCCATGTGAAGGTAATAGCCTGCGCGTGGGAGTTTGCGTCCCCAAGGACTTATGGCTGCCGAGAAGAATGTCTTATAAGGTGATTTATCTTGCGAAAAACGGGTGTCGCGATAGAAACGATAGGCACACGATTTAGCCGATTGTGAGGCGAGCTGAGGCTCCCAAATGGTCATCAATGATAGTAGTTGGTCTACATCTTCCATCCATCGAGCACGCAAGTCGTCATATTCACTTTTGTTGGCATGAAACCATTCGCGATTGTTGTTGATGGCGATGCGATGAAGAAAGTCAAATAGTTGATGAGTGTAATATTGTGCCATGGTGTTTGATGGTTGATTTTAAGGCAAAACCTCAAAAAGGGGTCACTTTATCTCTTCCCATTCGGCATCGGTGATGAGAGGTTCGTCTTTGATGCGTGATTGAGATTGTTTTGATGATTGTTGAGGCGCTGGGTTGTTGCCTACCTCTTCAAAATCAACATATTCGCCCATTGACTTGCGTCGTTGGCGTTTTTGTTGTTTACGTTGTTGCGACTCTTGCTCTTCGGATTGTTGTTGCTGTTGTTGATTGAATTGAGAGAATGCTTTCTTTGCTTCTCGTTGAAGACGATAAATCTTCCACACCACTTTAATAAGTGGTATTCCAATAAATATAAAAAGTAAGATTAATAGAAAGCCTAAAAAACTCATTTTCCAAAATAATAGATTAATATAGATTGAAGAAATGGACGTTTAACCCTGTTATCTTAGATGTTTTTGCGAGAAAACACCGATAGCAAGATGTAAATGAAGATTGTCCAAGTCAATCCTGAAACGCCTAAGAATACAACAAACGCAACGGCTGAAAAGATTATGAGATAGCGTTTGTAGTTTTCACGCAATCCGAAGTTGTGGAATTTGAGTGAATACATCTTGATAGGGGCTACCATAAACAATGACATGAAAACCAATGATGAGATTGTTGCGATATCACTTGGGTAACCATATTTATTAATCAATGCGCAAGCACCAATCCAGAAGATGGCGTTGGCAGGGATAGGAAGACCGATAAATGTGTCGGTTTGACGATCATCGACATTGAAACGTGCAAGGCGAATTGCACCAAAAATAGCAATCATTAACGCTGCAAAAGCAGTGGGTTCACCTCCGTTGAAATGATCCATGGTGTTATACATGAGCAACGCAGGAGCAACGCCGAAACTAACGAGGTCGGAAAGTGAATCAAGCTCTTTCCCTATGTTTGAGGTCGCATGGAGTAATCGAGCGGCAGCGCCATCGCAAAAGTCAAATATTGCAGCAGCTCCGATGAGCATATATACTATTTCGTAACCGTAGTAGGTTCCGTATAATTTTTGTGAATTAAAAGCAAAAATACAAGCAACGCATCCCGAGAGGAGGTTGAGACATGTAATGGTATTAGGTATGTTGTTTTTTATCTTTTTAAACATTTTCAGAAGGCTTTAGTCGAGCGATTTCAGTAACACCACCAGTGGTGACGTCGCCTATTTTTACATTGATTTCAGTGTCAAGAGGGAGATACAAATCGATGCGTGAACCAAATTTGATGAAGCCCATGTGGTCTTCAATAGATGCTTCTACACCAGGTTGAGCATATGTTACGATGCGACGAGCCATTGCTCCAGCCACTTGACGCATGAGGATTTCTTTACCATCTTTTGTGCGAATTACCACTGTAGAGCGTTCGTTTTCGGTGCTTGATTTAGGCAACCATGCAGCCATGAAACGTCCAGAGTGGTGTTTAGAGTATACAACTTCACCATCAACAGGGAACCAGTTGGCGTGAACATTGAAAACACTCATAAAGATAGAGAGTTGAATCACTTCACGATGAAGGTATTCATCTTCAAAGGTGCGTTCGAGAGCCACTACTTTACCATCGGCACTTGCTACTACCACATTTTCACGATTGCCAACAAAATTGCGACGTGGAGAACGGAAAAAGTTAACCACTAAAAGCCACAATACGACCGATATTGATGTGATTGTAATGGGGAGAGCTATGTGAGATGTATATAGCCATAATGGAATGTTGATAATCAAGAGAATAATCAACAATACAAGAATTATGTTAGTGCCTTCGTGATGAATTTTTACTCTCATTAGGATAGTATTATTAGCATATTAATATGCAAAGATATATTAAATTTTTTACATTCCCAAAGATAGTATGCGTTATTTACACATAGTGATGGGAGTTTGTGTAAAATGAGAGTCTTAGTAAATGTGGTTTATATTTGTGATGTGTTTGCGGGTTTAGGTTACCTGGACAAAAAGTAGGATGAAAATACACTAAAAAACTCTTAGTAGACAAAAAGTATGATAAATACCCCATTGAAAGCTTTCAATGGGGTATTTATGCCTAATATTTTCTTTTAATATATTCATCCAATAGT
>JAFYSL010000012.1 GCA_017559355.1 Muribaculaceae bacterium | reverse complement strand
TTCTTGTGAGGAGAAAACCAAGTGGTCAATTATTGAAAATATTCGAGAGAGAGCGAGCAGTGTATGTCGGCATAGCCGGTACACGATTGGCGATAGCCAAGCGAGTCTCGCCTCAAATATGAGGATTAAATGATGTTTACCGAAGTCGGTTGCGACCGATAGAACAGCCAAAGCCAAGAATCAACGGCACATCAGAGTATGTCTATCGTAAAAGATTACTCCATAACAATAGCAAATGTCACGCGACCTTCGTCGTTGTGTTTGAGGCGAAGAGTGCCGCCATGGAGACGGACTATTTGTCGCGAAACAGCAAGACCGATGCCAGAGCCGTCGGTTTTGGTGGTAAAAAATGGCGTAAATATATTCTCAGCGACTTCTGCTGGAATTGCCGAGCCGTTGTTGGTAAACTCTATTTGAATACGCTCTTCTGTATCGATTGTCGAATGAATGGTGATTTTGCGTCCACCCTCGAAGTCGGCAAGAGCCTCGGAAGCATTCTTCAGCAGATTGACAAATACCTGAGACATCAAAGCTCTGTCGGCATAGAGCATGGTATCTTCGGGAGTAATACACACTTCTACAACAACACTCTCACGAGCAGTAAGCGAGCATGCTTCAGCAACTAATTCCGAAAGATAAAAAGGTGCTTTTTGAGGAGTTGGAATGCGAGTAACAGCACGGAACGAATCAACAAAGCGAAGCAGTCTATCCGATGTGGTATGTATTGTTTCAAGCCCATGACGCATAGTATCAACATCACTCGTTGATGACAACAAGGTGTGACTTATAGAGGTTACAGGGGCAAGAGAGTTCATAATTTCATGAGTGAGAATGCGAGTAAGTTTCTCCCACGATTCCACTTCTTTACGGTCAAGTTCCTCATGGATATTACCCACCGAAACGACTCGCAACATCTTACCATCAAACTCCATGGCAGAACAGCTAAGCACAAGGCTTTGCTCTCCAATCTCTGTTGCAAATCTCACAGTGCGCTGTTCGTTTTGTGATATAGAATGCAATGCTTCACAAAGTTCGTTGCTAAGCACTCGCAGTTGGTCAATGTGATTCAGTCGCTCCAAACCTAAAATATGCAATACTTTTGAATTGGTCTGTGCAACGATACCATTCTCCATAATGGTAATGATACCAATATTAGCGCATTCCATAATCAATTCAAAATATTGCTCACGCTCTTTAATCTGCATCTTTGCATTATCCAACACATCTTTTATACGATTAAGAGATTGATTAACGAAAGCATACTTTGTATAGCGAGAATCTTCAGCAAAACGAAACGAATGGTCGTTGTTTTTAACAGCATTAAAAACAAACATCAAACGGTTTTCAATCTCACCATATAATTTAAGAATGCGAAATAGGCAGAAAGCAATTACGGGAATGGCAATAATCAGGTAAGCATGATGCCCCTTTGCACATACATACCCGGCTAGTGTTGCCATTGCAATAATGATCAGCACATAGTTAAGCATTTTGCCATAGGGTATGTTTTGCAGAAATTTCATAATCCGTAGCGTTTAATTTTGTTATACAGCGTTTGACGTGTGATGCCGAGCTGTTGAGCCACTTGAGATAGATTACCACAACATTGTTCTATGGCATTACCTATGAGTTGTCGTTCCATTTCTTCAAGCGTTTGAGCTTCAGTTATAGTACGCTGAGCAATACGCACTTCGAGAATTTCGGGCTTAATAATATTACCCTCACACATAATTACAGCTTTCTCAATGGTATTTTGCAACTCTCTGATATTACCCTCCCAAGAATGAGCTTTTAATTTTTCAGCTGTTTCCATCGCCAATAACAATCCTGATTTATTGTACTTCTTGCAATAGTGTTCTATGAAAATCTCAGCAAGAGGTACTATATCTTCTCGGCGATTGCGTAAAGGAGGTATATGAATGTGTATGGTGTTTATACGGAAAAGGAGGTCTTGTCTGAATTTGCCATTAGCCACTGCGTCATTTAAGTCGCAGTTGGTAGCTGATATTAAGCGAATATCAGTAGGCTTAGACTCATTTGTTCCAAGAGGCGTTACTGCACGATTTTGCAGAGCTGAAAGCATTTTCACTTGTAGATGCAACGGCAAATTTCCTATCTCGTCCATGAAAAGAGTCGAGCCGTTTGCAGTCAAGAATTTTCCTTCTCTATCGGTGTGAGCATCGGTAAACGCACCTTTTTTATGCCCAAATAATTCGCTTTCAAAGAGCGATTCAGGTATAGCACCCATATCAAGCGCGACCATAGGCTTATGGCAACGCATCGATTGACGGTGAATTTCTCTTGCGAGCATTTCCTTACCTGTGCCATTCTCTCCTGTAATAAGAATGTTGGCATCAGTAATAGCAACATGCTCCACCATCTTGCGAATGCGTTTCATTTCAGCACTTTCTCCCCAATACATTTCCACTCTATTTTCAGAGGTTGGAGTAGAATTAGCATTCTTCTTTGCCTTTTCCTTTGTTGCTTTGTAAGCATTTTGTAATGTGGCAACAAGTTTGGCATTATCCCAAGGTTTAACAACAAAGTCAAAAGCCCCCTCTTTCATCGCCTTTACAGCCAGCTCTATATCAGCATAGGCAGTAAAAAGCACGACTTTAGTTTCGGGATATTTAGATAGGACTTCTCTCAACCAATATAACCCCTCATTACCAGAGTTAATGCCGGCATGAAAGTTCATATCAAGCAGAATCACATCAGGAGCAAAGGTGTGTATCGTTGAAATCAGCGAATTAGGAGAAGGCAAAGTGGTAACCTCTGCAAATATACTTTCAGTAAGTAATTTCACAGCCGAAAGAATATTGCGGTTATCATCAACGATTAAAAGTTTCCCAGCTTTTGCCATAAAAAATATCAAATAATTTTACGCAAAGTTACATCAAAATCACTCCGTGTCAAAATTTCACACATCGATTGTATGATTTTTAGACACTTCTAAAAATACCCAAATTCACAATGTATTAAATATCAATACATTACATTTTTGGCACGCTATTAGACATATTATAGGGTAGAAACAGTAAATAATATGAAAAAATTGATTTTTAGCATTTTAGTGTCTAATTTTTTGACACTCGGAGTTTCGGCAGAAAAGCTAACAATAGATGATTGTATGCGATATGCCGTTGAAAACTCAACCACCGTAGGGCAAAAGAAACTTGCTCTCGATGATCGTAAGGCCGACCAAGCAGAGGCTGTTGGTTCGCTCTTTCCCTCAATAAGTGCATCAGTCGGAGGAGTTATGAACTTTGGTCGTGGAGTTGACCCTGCAACCAACTCTTATACTAATGTAACCACATTCAGCAACTCATACGGACTAAGTGGCTCGATGACGCTTTTTGATGGTCTGCAAAGCATCAATACATTGAGAGCAACCAAGGTAGCCAAGAAAATGGGAGTAGCCGAAACAGAATTAGCTAGTGATGAAGTGGCGATGAAAACCATGTCGGCATATATGGATGTGGTTTATTATACCGAAGCCGTGGTTATAGCCAAAGAGCATTTGGAGGCTTCTCGCAAGACACTCGAATTGGTGCGTCGTCAGTTTGACCTTGGAATGAAAAGCTCAGCCGATGTTGCTGAGATTGAATCA
>JAFYSL010000011.1 GCA_017559355.1 Muribaculaceae bacterium | reverse complement strand
CAGAGCAAGGAAGCGAATATTACAGTGATGAACGTCCCACCCACAAGGTGACCGTTAGCGACTTTTATATTGGCAAATATGAAGTAACCCAACAGTTGTGGGAATATGTTATGAAATACAGTGGCACCTGTGCCGATGGTTCAACGATGAGTGCTTACGCCTCAGATGTGTGGTTAAGCACAAATCCTTCATCAAAGTTTGGAGTGGGGTATTATTATCCTGCCTATCATGTAAGTTGGGAAGATATAGTAAATATCTTTATTCCACGCTTGAACAAAATTACTGGCAAGACTTTCCGCTTACCCACCGAGGCCGAATGGGAATATGCCGCACGCGGAGGAAATAAGAGCAAAGGTTATAAATATTCAGGTAGTAATAACATTGAAGATGTGGCATGGTTCGTGGATAATGCTGATGATGTAGACTCAAGTAGTTCAAGTTATGGTACTCACCCAGTAGGCACCAAATCTCCAAATGAATTAGGTATTTATGATATGAGTGGCAATGTGTGGGAGTGGTGTAGCGATTGGTATGCCAGTTATTTATCAACATCACAGACTAATCCTGCTGGACCTACTTCAGGCTCATACCGCGTGCCTCGTGGAGGTGGCTGGGGCAGCAATGCGCTGGGCTGCCGTGTGTCGTTTCGTTCCTACTTTACTCCAAGCCGCCGCACCGACTACCTTGGCTTCCGTTTAGTTTGTGATAGGTGAAAACGGGTTGTTCACCTCTATTCTTAAGCTAAAAAATCAGAGTTAAAACGCAATTTTCAATAGGGTAAGTAGAACTGTCCCCAAAAGGGAATTGTTGTTTTATGCGATGCAAACTAAAAATATATGCAAATACAAATATTTTGATAAAGTGATATAAAATAAAAGAGTCGTTAAGGTCTTAGACTTTAACGACTTTCTTATTTAAGTAATGTTCCTGTGATTTTAGTAGAGAATGAGCCTCTTCGCGGTTGGCATTGATGAGGTGAGGATAGTGTGCATCTGAGTTTATAATGATGGGCACTTGCTCCTTAACGAGTCGTTGCCAGTAGCGAGAGTGTGGGAAGAAACGATTGTGCTTATCCCATGCCTTAGTGTTGATTTCTACGGTGAGTTTCTTTGCAATGATTGCGTCGATAAGGTCGCCTACGAGTGCTTGATACCACGACTCATCTTCAATGCCGGGGCAGTAGTGCGAGGCATTGTTGCCTATTTTGTCAAAATGGCCTATAAGGTCAAATCCTCCAGTGTTGACCATTTCAATGGCGTGAGCATAATATGTTTCAACTACATAGCGAATATCGCTGTTGAAATAGCGCTCCATCTTGCGGTCAAAGTTTTCAAAACTTCCGTCGATGTCAATTATTTCGCCGTTTTGTGAGGGAATAAAATGAATCGAACCAATGCGATAATCGAGTGGGAGATTTTGGAAATATTCATGCGCAGGACCCCAATTTTTGCCGAGGTAGTCAATCTCCATTGATGCATAGAACTTGGTCTTGTCTCCATATGTTTCTTTAATGCGTGTAACCTCTTCAATGTACGTTGGAACATCGCAAAGATGCATATTGCATGATGATTCAACCGGAATAGGAGAGTGGGGAGAGAAACCGTAGTGGGTAAATCCTTGCGCTACAACTTCACTGGCAAACATCTCCATAGTTGCTCGTCCATCGCAAAATTGAGTGTGAGAGTGAAAGTTATATAGTTTACTTTCTCCTATTGTAGCAAGAAAATCCATTAGTAATCAAATTCACGTTTAAGTTTGCCACTATTTATACGTCGTATATATATATCAAGACAATTACGGTTAATAATACAGCCATACATCTACCACAATTTACGGCAACATTATAGTCAAGTCCAAATCCCTCGGGGCGTGGTGCATAAAGTATATATGATACACTCACAATAGTCATAAAAAATGCAGGCGCGAGTGTTATAACGTAGAATTTCTTATGACGAGCAAGATATACGGTAATTGCCCAAAGGGTAAACACAGCGAGAGTTTGGTTACACCATGCAAAATAACGCCATAAAACAGTGAAGTCAATCATCATAATCCCAAATGTAGCAATAAAAATGGGGATTGAGATAATTAATCGTTTGTAGGTTTTAGATTGGTCGTAATGGAGGAAATCAGCAGCGATTAATCGTGCACTACGTAGTGCAGTATCGCCTGATGTGATAGGTGCCGCAATAACACCAAAGAGTGCAAGAATGCCTCCAAATGTTCCAAGCCAACTGATAGAGATGTCGTTAACCAATACGGCTGCACTATTGTTATGATCGGCCATATATGAGGCTAATTGTTCATATCCACCAGTAAATGCAATAGCGGCTGCAGCCCAAATCAAAGCAACGATTCCTTCTGCCACCATTGCTCCATAAAAAATAGGACGAGCAAGACGCTCATTTTTAAGGCAACGTGCCATCATGGGAGATTGTGTAGCATGGAAACCTGAAATAGCACCGCATGCGATTGAGACAAACATCATAGGGAATATGGGGAGGTTCTTTGGATGATGGCTTTGTAATCCTTGAGAAAAGTCTATATTAAGAGTATAATCCCCAAAAATAAGAACTGCTAATATCCCAACAGCCATAAATAATAAAGCAAAACCAAATAATGGATAAAGGTTGCCAATGAGTTTGTCGATAGGCAACACGGTTGCAAGCATATAGTAAGCAAATATTACTACTACCCAAAATATGCGATCAAGATAGTCGGGTGTCATTCCCGCGATGAGGTCGGCAGGTTGGCTAACGAAAACAGCACCTACGAGTATCATTAATACAAGAGAGAATACTCGCATCACTTGTTTAATGCTCGTCCCTAATTCATTTCCAACAATTTCGGGCAGAGACATGCCTCGTGCACGAATAGATATTGCTCCTGAGATGAAATCGTGAACAGCTCCTGCAAAGATTGTTCCAACAACAATCCAAATGAATGCTGCAGGACCAAACATTACACCCATTATTGCCCCAAAAATAGGGCCAAGTCCGGCGATGTTTAGAAATTGGATAAGGAACACTTTCCACGTAGGAAGTGGCATATAATCCACGTCATCGCGCATAGTATAGGCGGGAGTCTTGCGATTAGGGTCGATGCCAAATATTCTTTCGACAATAGCTCCATAAATAAAATATCCACCAATCAATATTGTAAGAGCAATGAGAAACGAGGTCATAAGTTGTAGTATTTAACTTAAACCCCTTCCACCGATAGGAGGAAGGGATTCATATTTATAAATTAGTGTTATTTGCTGTTTTGAGTAGGAGTGCTTGGTGTCACAGGGTGAGCAATAGTTTCGCGCATAGTAGTGTCAGCCTCCATATTTTTCATGCGATAATAATCCATAATGCCGAGATTACCATTAATAAATGCTTCGGCCATGGCGCGAGGAAGTTCGGCTTCGGCTTCAATAACGTGAGCGCGCGCTTCTTGGGCTTTCGCTTTCATCTCTTGCTCGAGAGCAATAGCCATTGCACGGCGCTCTTCGGCTTTGGCTTGTGCAATATTCTTGTCGGCTTGAGCTTGGTCGATTTGAAGGGCTGCACCAATATTTTTACCTATATCAATATCAGCGATGTCAATTGATAAGATTTCAAATGCAGTACCCGAGTCAAGTCCTTTTCGCAATACAACTTTAGAAATAGAATCGGGATTTTCAAGAACTTCTTTGTGACTTACAGAAGAACCGATTGAAGATACAATTCCTTCACCTACACGAGCAAGCACGGTGTCTTCACCTGCACCACCTACAAGTTGACGAATATTAGCGCGTACTGTTACGCGTGCTTTAGCTATGAGTTGAATACCATCTTTTGCAACAGCTGTAACAGGAGGAGTGTCAATTACTTTTGGGTTTACTGACATTTGTACGGCTTGGAATACATCACGACCAGCAAGGTCTATTGCTGTAGCCATTTTGAAACCGAGATCGATATTGGCTTTTGATGCAGAAACGAGCGCGTGTACAACCATCTCTACGTTACCTCCTGCGAGGAAATGTGCCTCAAGGTCATCGCGAGTAACATCTTGTAATCCTGCCTTGTGTGCTTCAATCATAGCGCGCACGATAACCGATGCAGGAACTTGGCGAATGCGCATCAAGAAAAGTTGAATCAAAGAAATACGCACGCCACTTACTTGAGCCGATATCCAAAGGAAGAAAGGCACATAGTAGAAAAAAATGCATAGGAATACAAATGCTGCACCTAATAGTAATAAGATTGTAATTTCCATAATAAATTATGATTTATTGGTTAATATTCAGTGTTATTTGCACTCAAGGCTCACAACCATATTTCTCAAGCGAGTAAGTGATAAGCGTTGAGTGAGTATTTTTTGTTCTAATATGCGTATTTCAGGGGCAATCTCTTTAAGCCCATTTGAGTAATCAATACGTAATTGAGATACTTGTTGGATGAGATTATTAAGAGTGTTTAATTCATCAAGATACTCTTGCATGGCTTGAACTGCTTCTTCGTACTGGAAATCGGTTATAGATGTGTAAATTTTCCCATTTGGAAGAGTTAATGAAAATTGGTTTGAATGATTGGTCGACTCGAATTTATTAATATCAGATAGATTATTCAATATTTCAGTATAGTTATTATCATCAAGCCAAGTATCACTGATAGCATTGATTTTTGCTAAATTGATGAGATTGGGAGTGTCTGTAGGGTAGTTTTTGCGTATTTCACTAGGAATGAAAGTATAGATAGTAACCTGCCCATCAATTTGATTGCGATCGGTTGCCCACCATCCCAAACCTGTCATCTCATCAATTACAAGCATAAAGTCATTGTGGAGGGAATTATAAGGCATACCCATATTTTGAGGTTGAAGAAAGCCATCATCATCTTTGCGTGTGAAGAAAATGTCGTATCCTCCAATAGAATTTTCTCCATCGTTAGCAAAGTATAGAGTAATTCCATCTGGCATCATGTAAGGATAATTTGAATTGCCATTATTGATAGTTTCGTCAAGTTCTTGTGGTTGTTCCCATGAGTTGTCAGATAATATAGACGAAGAAACAAGTGTTTCTTTCATGTCAGCATTGAGAGTAGGCCATATCATTTGAGCTTTACTTTCTGGTTGATAAACAATACTATATGGTGCAGCTTCAAATCCATTAGGAAGAATATCAGTGGCATTTATAGAACCACATTCCTGCGAAATCTTATAAAACTTGAAAAATGATTCAGCATTAACATTTATGCTGTCGATGATTTGTATGTTTTCAACTCTGTCAAGCATATTTCGAGCATTAACTGCACGACTTATAAATGCTTCAAATTCTTGAGGCATCTCTTTTTTTGCTTTTGAGAGCGATTCTTGATAGGTCTCAATGTGATCAAGAGCATCTTCAAATTCATAGTTATTAAATGCAATCAATGCTAAATGTTTAGATGCATCGGGAACTGATTTTGATTCAGCAAGAGTAAAATAGGGGATTGATAAATCATATTCTCCTAAATTGTAAAGACATAATCCTACATAGTTATTGAGATTAGCATCTTTTGCTGATTTTGAGTTCTTTGCGAGTAACTCTTTGAATGCTTGTAGTGCCTTATCGTATTCTTCGTTATTGTACAATGCTTTAGCATCGTTGAGTGTAACCGAAAAGGCACAAATAGCAACCAATAAGGTCAATGCAAGAATATATGTTCGTTTCATATTAATTATTGCCTATGATATAAAATTCAAATTTACTAACAAATCCTATTTCAACCAAATAAAATGAGTAAAACTAATACAAAAAGCCCCGAAAAAGTTTCGAGGCTTTATGAGATTATTTGACAAAATAGTATTTATTCTTTCGGTTCTAATCCCATCTCTTTCGCAGTTACAAGCATGAAGTTATATGCAGCTTCGCGTTCATTTGGGATAATGCCGTCGAGAATGGCATCTTTAATTTTTGCTTTAAGTTCGCCGACTTCACGGCATGGTGGGAGTTGGAATAATTTCATAATCTCATCACCATCAACAGGCGGTTGGAAATTGCGAATACGGTCGCGTTCTTCAAGTTCTTTCATCTTTTGGCGAACGAGAATGAAATTGTCGAGAAATCGTTTTACTTTATCTTCGTTTTTAGATGTAATATCAGCTTCACAAAGAGTCATTAAATCTTCAATGTCATCACCAGCGTCAAATAGCAGACGACGCACAGCCGAGTCGGTAACAATATCTTCAACCAATGCAATTGGACGCATGTGTAGTTCCACCAATTTTTGCACATATTTCATTTTCTCATTAAGAGGAAGTTTCATATCGCGAAATATGCGAGGAATCATCTTTGCCCCAATGAAATTGTGGTTGTGGAATGTCCAACCAATTTTGTCGTCCCATTGTTTAGTGCGAGGTTTGCCAATGTCGTGCATCAAGGCTCCCCAACGCAACCACACATTGTTGCTTTTTTGAGCTACTTTGTCGAGTACTTCCATTGTGTGAAAGAAGTTGTCTTTATGTCCACGACCATTTACGACATCAACTCCTACCATTGCTGCAAGTTGTGGGAAAATAAGTTTCAAAAGACCAGTCTTTTTGAGAAGATGCCAGCCAATAGATGGACGAGGTGAAGCCATGATTTTCATTAGTTCATCGGCAACACGTTCTTTTGAAATTATAGAAATGCGACTTGCATTGCGAGTAATGGCATCAAGAGTTTCGGGATATATTGTAAAATTGAGTTGAGTAGCAAAACGAATTGCTCGCATCATTCTCAATGGGTCATCGCTAAATGTAATATCGGGGTCGAGTGGGGTGCGAATGAGCTTGCGTTCAAGGTCGCCCACGCCATCATAAAGGTCAATCAACTCTCCAAAACGATTGGCATTGACACACAATGCCATTGCGTTGATGGTAAAGTCGCGGCGTGAAATATCATCTTCTAACGTGCCGTCTTCTACGATTGGCTTGCGAGATTCGCGACGATATGATTCGCGACGAGCACCCACAAATTCCAATTCCAAATCGCGACATTTTACTTGCGCAGTGCCAAAGTTTTGAAATACATTGAGATGAGCCTTACGTCCCAATGCTTTGGCTGTACCTTGAGCTACCTCTATGCCACTCCCCACAGTAACGAAGTCGATATCTTTAGAGGGACGATTGAGAAATAAATCGCGCACATATCCTCCCACGGTGTAGCAATCGCGATTGAGTGTGTCGGCAACTTCACCCACGAGGTGAAATATCGGTTTGTCAATTTTAGTGGCTATAGGGTGCATATATTGTAATTAATCAAGACTAATGATTTCTTCAGGAGCAAGAGTAATAGATTCCATGCCATCTGTAGTGACTACATAGGTATTCTCAATTCCTACAGCTCCAATTCCTGGAATAACAAATTTTGGTTCGAGTGCAATGACATTGCCTACGGCAAGAATATCGCGACTGCGAGGGGCAATGACAGGAGACTCGTTGATTTCAATTCCAACGCCATGGCCTATAAACCCTGCTTTTTGACGATGTCCCATAAATAAATCTACAAGACCTTCGTCATTGACGATTTCTATTGCTCTATTGTATAATGCTTTTGCTTCTATTCCTGGTTTTCCCATCGATGAAAGTTCTCGACAGATGCGTCGTGAGCATTCGTGGGCCTTTATTGAGAGTTCGTCAAGAATACCTACTGAAAATACTCGCGACATGTCGGTAGTATAACCAGTGTAGTTGCCATTAAGGTCGACCATAATAGCCATATCTGGTGTGATTGTTGTGCCATTGCAACCTACGGGAAGTGAAGGGTGCATACCTGCTCCACCCATTGCAAAATCGTAGGGAGAGGGAGCATCGGCATTTTCTCCACATATTAAGTTGCCCATGTAAATCTCCATTGAGTCGCCACTAATACGGAACTGACCGAGACATCCTTCAAGACGAGATGTGCGTTCAATTTCTACTTGAAATTCAAGGTCGGTCATGTTTTGGCGATAAAGATTGGGGATTTTGCTGTATGTAGCGACATGTTTTTTGCCCGAAAGTTTTAGCAGTTCAATTTCATATTCACTTTTTACTGACCTCACTTGGCGCATTATGCTAGAAAGATTGGAAAGTAATACATTGGGGAATATTTTGCAAATTCGTTGTGCCATTGCGTAGGGCATAAGATCGAGTTCCATGCCTAACGATTGAGGAATGTCAATATCTTTTTGAATGAGGGTATCAGCGATATTCTCAGGTTTATTGATATATACGACGTTCTCACCAGTAAGTTCTACTGGACGGCGAACAAAGAAAATGGCATCACCTTGAGCGGGAATGAAAACGTAGCCGTTAAACACTCGCCCAGAGAGATAGAATTTGTTGGCATTGTCGCTAACAAGTGCAGCATTAATGTTTTGATTGATGAGTAACTGCTGTATGTTGTTAATTCTATTTTTAGATTCAACCGATGGAATTTGCAAAAGTTGTTCCATATATGATACGTTTTTAGAGTTTGTATTGATTATATAAGACATCAAAAAGTTGAGGGAATGAGTCTATTTTATATTCAGCATCTTCGCATTCGCCAAATCCATACTGAGCAAAAATCATAGGCACACCTGCTGTATGAGCCGCGTTGCAATCGCCTTGGGTGTCGCCAACGTATGCTGGCTTGGAGAGATTATTGCGTGATACTATTAACTTGATATTTTCTGATTTTGGAAGATTGTTTTCTCCGTAAGCAAGCGTATCGAGGAAATATGGCTCTAACTTGGTAAACTTGAGGAAATTTTTAAGTCCATCAGCTCCACAATTGCTAACCATAAACAATTTGTAGCGAGATGATAGTAGTTTAATCCCTTCGGCAACGCCATTGTAAAGTTCCCCACCAAGTATAGGCATCAATTTGCTCTCATTCTTATCAAGAAGTGCTAAATATTGATTTTCGTCAACATCCTCAGTAACAATTTTTTTGAATATTTCATTAATTGGTTTACCCATACATTCCAATAACTCTTGGCGAGATACTGTTTGCGATAAACCCATTTGTTCAAAAGTTACATTCCAGATTTTGCAATACGAATCTACAGCATCCCATAGGGTGCCGTCCATATCGAAGATGAGGCTATCAAACTTTTGTGTCATTTTTTTTCGGTAAAAAGTAATCCTATCTGTTCAATACCTTCAAGACGGTCAACTCGCATGATGTGATTGATTGAAATAGGTTTGTCTTTATATAGAGAGATTTTGTGCGAAACGGGTAGCTCATATTGGAAACTAGTGCCAAGACCATTTCCATGCCAGCGACCATAAATATCGGCCATTTCAATGTTGACAGTGTCAATGCGAGTAGTATCTCCATTAAAGTGTCGAATTTCTAGCCATAGATTGCTATATGCATAAGCATTTGAGTGGCGAATAGCAATATTTAAGCGACCTGTTGCGACAGAGTCTTGAATCTCTGGGTTGAAGTTTAGAGTGTCTCCATAGACCCAACCTTCGGGCTCGATATTGAAAAAGTGACTATAATCATTGTGCCCAGGTGCACAAGCACCCAAGCACAATAATATGATTGTGATGTAGCAAAACCTAATTATTTGGTTTCTCTTCATTGTTTCTCTCTTTACGTTCTTCGTTGCGATTGCGATTGTTTTTGCGTCGTTGGTCGCCATTGTTATGGTGATTTCGAGCACCATCTTGACGCCCATGAGGGTTGTTATGTCCTTCATTATGATGTTCTCGATTGCCTCCTTTGCGTTTTTTCTTTTTCTTGTTGTCGAAACGTGTAAGGCTATCTTGACCAACGATGTCTCCAAATTCTTTTACTTGAGCTTTTGGCTCTTCATCGCCTTCGCGTTGCAGTTTCAATGGTTTCTCGCCATTCTTGTTCATTGCGATAATTTCAAAAGCACGTTGTGCGTCAATTGTTACCAAGTTGGCTGGAATTGACTTATCTGTTGAGTATGTAATAGTGCGTTTGAAAATATCGGTTTTGAAATGGAAATATGTAGCATCGGCTGTTTCGAGACGCACGTCTTTGCTTGGGAGGTGTTTAATCGCTTCGGCATAAGCATCAACCTCAAAATTTAAGCAGCATTTGAGTTTCGCACATTGTCCAGCAAGTTTTTGTGGGTTCATTGAGATATCTTGATATCGAGCAGCGCTTGTAGCTACCGATACGAAGTTAGTCATCCAACTTGAACAGCATAATGGGCGACCACATGGACCAATGCCACCAATGCGACCTGCTTCTTGGCGTGCACCAATTTGTTTCATCTCAATTCTCACGCGAAATGCTTCGGCGAGATCTTTGATGAGTTGCCTGAAGTCAACGCGTTCGTCGGCAATGTAATAGAATATCGCTTTATTGCCGTCGCCTTGATATTCAACGTCGCCAATTTTCATGTCGAGATTGAGTGCTTCAGCAATTTTACGAGAGCGTATCATTGTGTCATTTTCTTTGGCTTTGGCTTCCTCATATTTCTCGAGGTCACTTTGTTTTGCCTTGCGGAAAATGCGTTTTATTTCAGTATCCGGCTTGATATTGGCCTTCTTCATTTGAAGTTTTACAAGTTCTCCAATGAGTGTGACTTGACCAATATCATGACCTGGATTTGCTTCAACTGCCACCATGTCGCCAATTTCGAGTGGAATGTTAGTGCTATTTTTATAGAATCCTTTACGGGTGTTCTTGAATTGCACCTCTACAATATCGAAGTCGGCAAACCCACCTGGAACATCTTCAAGCCAATTGTAGCAATGAAGTTTCCCACGAGGACATTGGCGTTCTTGTATCGCTTTACTCTCGTCGGCTATAGGGGTGGCATTGTTATCGTTAATAATGTCGTTTGCCATGATTTAGCGAGATATTATTTTGCAAAACTTACGGCACGAGTTTCACGAATAACAGTAATTTTTACTTGACCAGGATATACTAATTCGTCTTGAATGCGTTTAGCAATTTCAGCTGATAACTTTTCGGTTTCAACATCGTCAATCTTGTCAGCTCCTACTATTACGCGTAATTCGCGACCTGCTTGAATTGCATAAGTTTTAATTACGCCAGGATAAGATAGCGCAAGTTGTTCAAGATCATTGAGACGTTTGATGTATGCCTCAACGATTTCGCGACGAGCTCCAGGGCGAGCACCAGAAATAGCGTCACACACTTGTACGATAGGTGCAAGAAGTGTAGTTTGCTCAATTTCATCGTGGTGAGCACCAATAGCATTACAAATCTCAGGTTTTTCTTTATACTTTTCAGCAAGTTTCATACCCAAGATTGCGTGTGGTAATTCAGGATCTTCATCGGGTACTTTACCTATGTCGTGAAGCAAACCTGCACGGCGAGCCTTTTTAGGATTGAGACCAAGTTCTGAAGCCATGATTGCACAAAGATTTGCAGTTTCACGTGCGTGTTGTAATAGATTTTGGCCGTAGCTTGAACGATATTTCATTTTACCAACAAGGCGAATCAAGTCGGGGTGTAGACCATGGATGCCAAGATCAATAGCAGTACGTTTACCTGTTTCAATAATCTCTTCTTCAAGTTGTTTGCGCACTTTTGCTACAACTTCTTCAATACGTGCTGGGTGGATGCGTCCATCGGCAACAAGTTGGTGAAGAGCAAGACGAGCAGTTTCGCGACGCACTGGGTCAAAGCCTGAAAGTACGATAGCTTCGGGGGTATCGTCTACGATAATTTCAATACCTGTAGCTGCTTCAAGAGCGCGAATATTACGACCTTCACGACCGATAATGCGACCTTTGATTTCATCAGAATCAATATGGAATACTGTTACTGAATTTTCAATAGCAGTTTCAGTTGCAACACGTTGAATAGATTGAACGACAATGCGTTTTGCTTCTTTATTTGCGGTCATCTTCGCTTCGTCCATGATGTCGTTGATATAAGATGCTGCAGCTGTTTTTGCTTCATCTTTGAGTGACTCAATGAGCTTTTCCTTTGCTTCTTCAGAAGAAAGACCAGAGATGTGTTCAAGTTCTTCTTGAGCTGTACGTTTAAGCTTGTCAAGTTCTTCTTTTTTGTTTTCAACGATAGTGAATTGTGCCTCAAGATTAGCCTTAGTCGCTTCTATATCATTGCGTTGGCGTTGATTTTCACTTTGTTGTTGGTTGAGTTGAAGTTCGCGTTGCTTCATTTTGGCCTCTGTTTGTTGAATTTTAGCCATGCGATTGTTGGCTTGTTTTTCAGCTTCGGCTTTGATTTTTAATTCCTCTTCGCGAGCCTCAAGGATTTTAGTTTTTTTGATGTTTTCAGCCTCTGATGTAGCTTCGTCAATAATGGCTTTTGCTCTGCTTTTTGCAAAGGCTTTTTGCACAACTACAGTGGCAATAACTCCCACTGTGAGTGCAGCAACACCAATAATAAGATAAATTATAATATCCATATTCTTAAAATTGTTTTAAATTAGTTAATATAAAAAGCACCCATTAATTGCTTGCGCAATTAAGAGTGCAGGTAAATTCTTTGTCAAATATAAGTATCTCAATATCAAATAACAAATGCTTTGATGCAGATGTTATTCGGTCTTAAGTAATAACGAATCAAGTTCTTTTTCGAAATTGTCAAGCAATTCAATGGTATTTGATTCGTGTGCATCTTTTGTGTAGTATAACCGAGCATATTGAAACGCTACCATGGCCATCACCTCAAAAGATGATTTTTCGTTGCTATAGCGATCTCTCCACACTTTCCAAATGTGAGTAACCCCATCTTGCGCTTTTATTGCAATTTCCTCTTCATCTTCGTTGATTAAGAATGGGATGGGCTTGCAGTTAGCTAAGCGAACGTCTATTTGTTTTTTTTCATCCATCGTTGTATTATCCATTTAATTCAGCGATGCATTTGTCAATTTCCCGCACTAATTTTGAAAGGAATGCTCTACTTTCTTCCACATCTTTGTGTGTGGGATTAAGTGTTGTTACAACTTTGAGGTATTCAACCTCTTGTTGAAGCCTACTAATTTCTTGCTGTTGCTTTTGAGTGAGTGTAGAGAGTTCTCTATTAAGCTCTTCAACAGCCTGCTTTTCTTGAAGCAATGTCGCATAGCGCTGTGTTAGTAAATCAAGTTTACCACGAAGTCGCTCAAGAATATGCTTAAGATCGTTGGCCATTCACATTCAAATTTCTACAAATTTAGTGTT
>JAFYSL010000010.1 GCA_017559355.1 Muribaculaceae bacterium | reverse complement strand
TATCGTATACATTTCTTACCCCGTATCCATACGCGCTCTATCGCCGCTTCGTATGGTGCACACGCCAAGGTATTGAGATCCTTCTCGATACAGCGACGAGAAACCGGCTCCATCCCGTCCGTTTCAAGTGCCTCATTAACTTTGTCCAAAAGTTCAGTGATTGAGTAATAGCGATTTCTGTTGGACAACAAAGTATCCAAAATTTTGTATCGCATAATAGCATTTTTCTTTACCATAATATACAAGTTTTATATTGGGTTCCTGTTTGCTGTGCAAAGATATCGCATCGTTGCGCACACTATGTTCGTAATAAAGGTAAGAATTACAGCTTACACTCCAAAGTATAACACGAACATAGTTTTCGCAATCTTTATTTTTCTTTGCACCAGCAAAACGCAAAAGAGAAATAAAGATTGCGAAAACTATGGCAGAACAAGTGCTAAAAGTGATAAGTGGTTGCTACTATACCAATTTTATGGTACTCCGCTATATTGTTAATTTCAGCAGAAGAAGCCTTATATTGTGGGTATTAGAGAGAATTTTAGTATCTATTAGTTACCTTTTTGTAAAAAAGTGCCGTCTTTATGAGACGTTTGCAATAAAAGTTGCATCTTCGATTCAAAAATATTACCGTTCACTAAAAATGTGGGCGCATAAAACAAAATGAATATGAATAAAGAAGTCAAAAGGCAGTTAATTTTTTTTAAAGAACATTATGATAGTCCGGTATGTTCGCCTCAATTGAAGTGGAACGAGAAATATAAAACAGCGGAACTTCAGGATTACACTCCAATTATCGCTATCATGGATTTGGTGAACTACAACTATATGGTATGTGCAATTCCTAATGAGAAGGTTAAATTTATGCTTATCCAACTCAATCGAACCGACAAGGTGCTTGCCGAATACGACTCCTTGGAAGAGATGATAGAAGACGGGTGGTGCATGGGAACCTAAACACAATATAATTTTTCTTCGTAGAGAATAATATTTTCAATAGGAACACATAACAGCAACAACCTCGCGATGTATAGGCAATCGTATCTGGAAAAATGTATATTTCAAAATCAAGATTTATCAACTGGACAAGATGTCCTATGTATTTCCCAATGGAGTTGAAACATAATCCAGAGGAGAAAGACGATATTGACGCAGAACGCGAACGCCGCGAAGAAATATTGGGAGAGTTACTGGATAGTATGAAGGACTCTACTATGGGCGATGCAGAATTCTCCGAGGAAGACGACGAAAAATTCGACAGTGCGCCTTCGCCAGAGCATGAGGCTTTGCTACCATACTACGATCAAGTAGAGAAAGAAGCATTGAGGGTTGCCAAGAAGTATTTCGACGGCACTTTTCAAAGTCAAAAACTGTTTGAGTACGAGCATCATGGCAATATCTATCGTTGCTATGTGGATATATGCAACGAAAACGAGAAAGAGATTAACATTATCGAGGTAAAGGCTACTACCAGTAGGAAGTATAGCTATTGGAAAGATAAGCAGGATAAGAACCAAGGACTGCGTTTCACGGATACGAAAGGGAATCGTGGCGGGACACCGTATCCTTTATTTGTCAAGGCGGAAAATATCTGGCATCTCAACACGGCTCAAAGTGCTGTGAATGAACACTCCTTAAAGAATTTCGAGCAGAAGAAGAGCGTTCTGCTCAATAGGTATAGTAACGAAGGTAAATATCCACACGACCTTGCCTTCCAGAGATTTGTTATCGAACATAGACTCCGTGAGTTAGGTGACAATCGACCCGTGAACTACTATCTTGCTGTGCTCAATAGCGATTATGTGTACGATGGTGCTATTGATGAAAATGGCAAGTGTGTATACGACACAATAGATGGACAGGAAATTGTCACATTTTTCAACTTAAACGAGATTACCGAAGAGTATCAGGTGATAATCTTAAAGGAGATAGCCTACCTTGAAAGCTACATCTCCACTCCACACGATGTTAACAATAAAGTCGATGTCGGCAAGCATTGTGCTTGGGGTGAAAAGACGGAATGTCTATTCTGGAGTCATTGCTTCCAAAAACTACGTGATGTGCCAGAGACCAATTCTGCAAACAAGTATATGAACAGTGACCAAAGTTTTATGGATTGGGGTATCAAAGGAAAGTATGAGTTGATTAACGATGGAAAATACAAACTTGATGATGTGCCGAAGGAATGGTTGGTGAAGGAAAAACATCAAATCCAACGTGATTGCTACGACAAAGGCACGGAGTATATTGATAAAGAAAAGATGCAGTATTGGTTCGAAAAACTTGAATATCCTATATACCACTTCGACTTTGAGGGCTTCCCTTGTCCATTGCCTCGTTTCAAAGGAGAAAGACCATATACACAATCGGTTTTTGAGTTCTCTTTGCATATTGAACGCAAAGAAGGTATCTGCGATAAGGAGAAAGATAATTTCATCTTCCTCAACGAAGAGTACTATAATGATGAACGCAAGGCGTTGGCAAAAGCCATCATTGATCATTTTGAGTACAATGAGGACGGCTCTCTCAAAGGCACTATGCTTGCCCAATTTACGACGTATGAGAAAGGTCGCCTTGAAGAATTGGCTGCTCTCTACCCAGAATATAGCGACAAACTACTTGCCATCAGAGATAAGTCGGCAGACCTATTGCATTTGTTGCAAAATAATAAGGAAATGTACAATGGAATGAAGAATGCCGATATTTTCAACTACTACCACAAAGACCTCAGTGGCAGCTACTCCATCAAAAAAACGCTTCCTATTCTTGTGCCAACGCTCACCTACAAAGGAATGGATGTGGGCAATGGCGTGCAAGCATACATCGCTTACATCAACTACGATTCTGACCAGCCGACATTCAACACGCTGAGAACCAAAGCCGACCGCAGGGAAGCCCTAAAACGCTACTGTCAGCAGGATACTTGGGCAATGGTGGAAATATTGAGGTCGGTGAGAAGGAAAATCAAATAAGATTATCCATATAGTAAAATTTAAAATAAAGAGCTATGATCAAGACTAAAACGTTTGTTGTAGAAACGAGTACATCTTATAACTGCACGGATAATGCTGTTAAAGAACTCGACGATATGATTAACAAGTTCATTGAAGAAAAAACTGCCGAGTGTACTTCGTTTAAAGTCATTAATATCCAATATAGCCCAACGATAGTCGCTGTAAGCGAAAGATTGCAATATTGGTATCCTTCTGCTATGATTGTCTATGATGAAGCATAGTTAAACATATAAATAGACAATATTATGGCAAAATTTGAAATTAAAGATGGTGTGGCCATCATTCCAGAGGAAACCAGAGAGATTCCTAACAATGCGTTCTTTGGTTGCTTTTCTTTGACTACTGTTATTATTCCTAGCAGCGTAACGAGCATTGGATGTGGTGCTTTCTCTGATTGTTCCTCATTGACGAGCGTTGTCATTCCTGAAAGTATAAAGAGAATTGGTAGTTTTGCTTTCTATGGTTGTTCCTCATTGACAAGCGTTGTTATTCCTAAAAGTGTAAAGATTATTGGAAATAACGCTTTCGATGGCTGTTCTTCGTTGACAAGCATCGTTATTTCTGAAGGTGTAGAGAGTATTAAAGGTCGTGCATTCTTTGGTTGTTCTTCATTGACAAGTATTTTTATCCCCAAAAGTGTAACTAGCATTGGTGAAGCAGTATCTGGTGGTTGCACTTCGTTGACGAGTATTACCGTAGAAGATGGTAACCCAATATACGATAGCCGCGATAATTGCAATGCGATTATTGAAACGGCTACCAATACTCTGATAAAGGGTTGCTCCTCACCAACCTCTATCACCATCCCTAGTAGCGTAACGAGCATTAGACAATTTGCTTTCTCTGGATGTTCTTTATTGACGAGTGTTTTTATCCCTAAAAATGTGACAAGCATTGGTGAAGCGGCATTTTCTGGTTGCGATTCATTGACAAGTATTGTCGTAGAAGATGGTAACCCTATATACGATAGTCGTAATAATTGCAATGCGATTATTGAAACTGCCACCAACACTCTGATACAAGGTTGTTCCTCGCCAACCTCTTTCACCATTCCTAGCAGCGTAACGAGCATTGGATGTGGTGCTTTCTCTGGTTGTTATTCGTTGACAAACATCGTTATTCCTGAAAGTGTAACGAGCATTAAAGGT
>JAFYSL010000009.1 GCA_017559355.1 Muribaculaceae bacterium | reverse complement strand
TATTGGTAATAACGCTGGTTTCCCTCCTGCAGGAAACAACTCTATCGAAGTTATCGACATGAGCCAAGCTGAAATCGAAGCTGGTACTTCTTTATATGTAACAATCGGTGCAAGCTCTTATGGTGCATTCCGTGGTTTGAAGGCTCTTCACACTGTTGTAATGCCTGTTGAAGATCAAGCTTCTAATTTCTCAAGCCTCCGTTCTGCATTCCAAAATTGTAGTTCATTGGCTAACATCAGCTTGAAAGGTTGCAACAACGTAACTTCTATCATCGATGCATTCTATGAATGTGCTATCACTTCAATCGACCTTTCTGACTGCGAATCAATCACAACTGCTACAGAAAGTGCATTCGACAAATGTTCTGCTCTTGAAAGCGTAGTTCTTCCTGCTTATATTTCAGTTGGTAAATTCATGTTTGGCGACTGTCAATCACTTAAATCAATAGACTGGAGTTCTTACGAAGGTACTTCTGCTCCTGCAATGGGTGGCGATGCATTCCAATACATCAATGATTTGAAAGCTATCACAGTTACTGTTCCTGCAGTTGCTTACGACGCATTCGTTAAAGATGCTAACTGGGGTAAACTCACTATCGCTAAACCTGAAGAAGGAGTATTCAAATTTGGTGCAAACAATATTCCTGCTTCACTCGCAAATGCTAAGAAAATCGTCCTCACTGGCGAATGGAATACAGAAGCATTCACTGCATTGACTAATGCAATCGGTAACAACATGGGCTTCCCTAAAGTTGGTAACGATGTGCTTGAAGTTGTTGATATGAGCCAAGCTTCACTCGTAGCAATGACTGACCTTTATGTTCCTGCTGGTCTTTCTAAAACAGGTGTATTCTTCGGTTGTCGTGCTCTCAATACTGTAATCTTCCCAGGTGTAGCTGAAGCTGCTAAATTTGGTGATTTCAACTCTGCATTCCTCAACTGTACAAGTTTGAAAGAAATTGACTTGACAGGCTTGGTAAGCCTTACTGATACAGAATATGCATTCTCAGGCTGTTCTTCACTAGAAAAAGTTACATTTGCTTCTGCAATGAAGTTGAGCAAAAATATGTTTGACGATTGTACTTCAATGCAAACTGTTGATTGGTCATCTTACTATGGGGAAGAAGCTCCAGCTTATGTATCAATATTTGATGAATTTGATGTGAAATTTGGCGATATCACAATCATCGTTCCTGATGCAGCATTCGATTCATTCAAAGCAAACACTAAATGGGCTAAATTTAACCTTGTAAAAGCAAGCGTAGCTGGTGTTGAAGGTGTAGAAGTAGAAGCATACAATGCTCCTGCAGTATACTACAACCTCAATGGAGTTGAAGTTGCAGAGCCAGCTAATGGTATCTTTATCAAAGTTCAAGGCAATAAAGCTTCTAAAGTTTTTGTAAAATAAATTGAGAACTGATGATTGAAAATAGAGAGTTTTTCTCTTTATTCAATCTCTAAATAATAAGCGAGCAATCCTAATGGGTTGCTCGCTTGCATTATGTTGGTTTCTTTTGTACCTTTGCACTGAAAAATAATTTATTAACTTATAATTCCAAGTAAACAAAAATGATTACACAGGAACAGCTAAAAGAGACCGTTGAACGCAAGCTCGCGTTGAGGAGGTATCTTTGACATCGATAGTAAGGTAATTCAGGTAGAAGAGGAGGAGTTGCGCACTCATGTGCCCGATTTTTGGGAGCATCCAAAGGAAGCGCAAATCCAAATGAAAAAAATCAAAGACCTTCAACAATGGATTGAAGGGTATAAAGAGGTAGAAAAAGTTGTTGACGAACTCTCTCTCTCATGGGATTTCTACAAAGAGGAACTCGTAACTGAGGAGGAGGTAGATCAATTATATAAAGATGCCATTGCTAAGATTGAAGCACTTGAACTTCGCAATATGTTGCGTCGTGAAGAGGATAAACTTGGTGTGGTATTGAAAATCAACTCTGGCGCTGGTGGCACAGAAAGTCAAGACTGGGCATCAATGTTGATGCGTATGTATCTTCGTTTTTGTGAAAAGAGTGGATACAAAACATCTATCGCCAATCTCCTTGAGGGAGACGAGGCTGGTATCAAGTCATGTACAATCAATGTTGAGGGTGACTTTGCTTATGGCTATTTGAAATGCGAAAATGGTGTGCATCGTTTGGTGCGCGTGTCGCCCTATAATGCACAAGGTAAGCGCATGACTTCGTTTGCATCGGTTTTCGTTACTCCTCTTGTTGATGATACGATTGAGGTGAAAGTTGAAACGGCGCTTTTGTCGTGGGATACATTCCGAAGCGGTGGCGCTGGAGGTCAGAATGTAAATAAGGTTGAATCGGGTGTGCGTCTTCGTTATCAATTTACCGACCCTTATACAGGAGAGAAAGAGGAAATTCTTATTGAAAACACTGAAACTCGCGACCAACCAAAGAATAAAGAGAATGCTTTGCGTCAATTAAAGTCAATTCTTTATGATAAAGAGTTGCAACACCGTCTTCAAGAGCAAGCAAAGGTTGAAGCTGGCAAGATGAAGATTGAGTGGGGTTCTCAAATACGCAGTTATGTCTTTGATGACCGTCGCGTAAAAGACCATCGTACAAATTATCAAACATCAGATGTGAATGGTGTTATGGATGGCGATCTTGACGATTTTATCAAAGCATATTTAATGGAATTTGCGGCTACTGATGCCGAAAATGCATAAATAAATCTTGAGTATGAAAGAAAAACTTACGATAATAAAAGTTGGGGGTAAGATTGTAGAAGAACCTGAAACGCTTGCCGCTCTCTTACGTGATTTCTCAACTATAGAGGGGTATAAGATGCTCGTTCATGGGGGAGGTCGTTCGGCTACTCGTGTAGCTGCTCAGCTCGGAATTGAGACTAAGATGGTTGATGGTCGTCGCATTACCGATGCCGACATGCTTAATGTCGTTACAATGGTATATGGTGGATTAGTTAACAAAAATATTGTAGCCGGGTTGCAGAGTCATGGGGTGAATGCTATGGGTATGACAGGTGCTGATATGAATATTATCCTCAGCGAACGTCGCCCTGTTAAAACTGTTGATTATGGTTTTGTAGGCGATGTAAAAAAGGTTGATGGGGAAGCATTAGCAACGCTCTTGAAATCGGGAGTAGTGCCCGTAATTGCTCCACTTACACATGATGGAAAGGGAAGTATGCTCAACACTAATGCTGATACTATGGCTGGCGAATGTGCCAAAGGTTTGGCTGAGTTATTTGATGTTCACTTGGTGTTCTGCTTCGAGAAAGCAGGGGTGCTTCGTGATGAAAATGACGACGACTCGGTGGTGCCCGAGATTAATCGTGCCACTTATGCCGAACTGCTAGAACAAGCTATTGTTAATGGAGGAATGATTCCAAAACTCGACAATGCATTTGCGGCAATTGATGCTGGTGTAACCGAAGTTATTATCACTAAAGCATCGGCACTCAATGATTTAAGTAAAGGAAGTCATCTCATATAATTAAGAAAATTAGATATGAAAAAATATTTATCTTATATAGTTGTTATTGCTGTTTCAGCTCTTTTATGGAGTTGTGGTGATAAAAATTCTTGGACAATCAAGGGTGATATTGAGGGTGCTGACTCTACAACATTGGTGCTTGAAGCGCCAGGGTATAATGGATGGTATATCTTAGATTCTGTAATGCTTGACAAGAGTGGTAAATTTGAATTTACTCAACCCGCAGTAGGGTATCCCGAAGTATTCCGTTTAGCGGCAAATAATCGTAAAGTATATTTTCCTATTGATAGCATTGAAACTGTGAAATTTAGTGGTTATGCATCGGCTCTTGATTCGGCATATACCCTTGAAGGTAGCATTATGGCAGAAATGATGATGACTATTGATAAAAAAATCGCTGCAGTAGTGGCAAAAGGTGGAGAACAAGCGCTTGCATCTGACTCCTTGCTAAAACGAGAACTTTCAGGTATGATTATCGGAGATACAGAAGGATTGATATCTTATTATATTATCAATAAACGTGTGGGTAATACTGCAATTTTTGATGTAAATAATAAGAAGGATATTCGCATCATTGGTGCAGTGGCAAATAAATTTACACAACAACGCCCTAATGATCCTCGTACAGAGTCGCTTAAGAAACTTTTTCTAGAGAATCGCCGAGTGGCAACAATGTCGAATGGTGATACTATTCAAGTAGCGCAAACTTCACTTTTTGACATTAAGTTGTATGACAATAAGGGGGTGATGCAAAGCCTGAATGAGGTTGCATCAAAGGGTAAAGTTACTATATTAAATTTTACGATTTATGCCGATGAAAAGTCGCCATTGTTTAATATCGCATTAAACAAAATTTATGAGGCTAATAAAGAGGCTGGATTAGAGATATATCAAGTATCAGTAGATGATAGCGAATTGCTTTGGAAGGAAGCAGCCGAAAATCTTCCATGGATTACTGTGTATAATTCTAAAGCTGATGGTGCTAAAAACCTCTTGAATTACAATGTAACGTTGCTCCCGATGTCGTATGTAATTGACCGCAATGGAGAATTGGTAGAGCGTATTGATGATGTTACACAACTTGAAAAGGCGATAAAGAAATATCTTTAATAACGCATACAAGGGCTGTTTTGCCCATTAAAAGTTCTTATTCCCGTAGATGTATCCCTTGAATAGGTGTTGCACTGCGGGAAAAATTTTAGCTTTTCCTTGGCGAGAAATTCTCCAAGCCATAATAGGAATGCGCAATACTCCAAGTAATCCATATCCTATGGCCAAACAGGCTCCATTGGCTTGTAATATGCCATCGGTGTATTGTCGTGAGCCAGTTGAGAGACCTTCGTGATGGGTGATTGTGATAGGGAAGAAATGACACTTTAATCCGAGTTTCATTGCTTGATGTATGAAGATAAATTCTTCGCCTGCAGGCATTGCTGTGCCTACGCCAAAATTGGTATCAAATTGCAAAGTTGGGGGTAAGCTATTGCGACGAAATGCAATTTCTATTGATGAAATATAATACCCTTTAGGCTTTTTTTGAATATCAAATTCTTGGTTAGGATAACGTTTGTTATTGCCTCCACTATATCTGAATAACGCAATGTCTACTGAGGGATTTTTTTCAAAAGTCTCAATGATAGCTTGCAACTGTTCGACAGTGTAAATGAGATCGTCATCGGCTATTAAGCAGATGTCGCATGAGGCTTTTTTTAATGCGTGGTTGCGGTTGACGCTTAGTCCTTTAGTGCGAGTGGTGTATATGACCAAGTCTTCTCGATGTAACTCATCGGGAAGAATGAGATTGAACTCGTCGGTTTGCCATGAAACGAGGTATTGTACTCCTTCAACCGTTGGCAAGTTCATTTTTGCCACTCGATTGAGACCCTCGTTGCCGTATGTGCATATCAATACTTCAAGCGTCATATTGTTACATCTTTGTTTGCCAGAAATCAATAAATCGTTGCGCTACGATCTTGCTGTCGTTATGCTTTTCTACAAATTTTCTTCCCTCTTTGCTCCGTTTTACAATTATTTCAGGGTGCAATATCACCTCTTCCAATGTTTTGTATAGGGCATCATCGTTGGGTATCGCGTTGATGATAGGGCGTAATTCGTTTTCGTTGATAAATCTATAAAAATCCTCTTCTCCTCCCGACAATGTATTAAGTCCCATTGCCATAGCAAGTAGGGCATTTGTTGCAGGAGTGAAGGAATAAAGTTGGTCCATAACAATGTGGGCCTTGCGCAAACGGGCAAGATATTCATTGTAAGGTAAATTCTCTACGATATCCAATTGGCATTGAGTGGGGTATTTCTCTACAATGCGTTTTGCTACATTCTCAATGTGGTCGGTCCCTTTTTCTGCTTGGCGATTGCGATGGCGTCCCAAAAATAATGTTATTATTTCTGGTGTATTATCAATATATTGTGGAGTGATAGCCTTTGTGTCAATGGGAATTCCTCCGTATGCAACCATGTCGTTGGTGAGAATGCGCCTTGCTGATAAATCATACTCGTAAAGAGCTGTTACTACACCATCAATATTGTCGTAGATGTAACGGCAATGATCATATAATTCTAGGTTTAACCATTTGGCCTTTTTGTCGATAATTGGACCCGGTTTGCCATCAATTTGCCACTCACTATATCGCAAAGGAGAGTCGGTAGCGCAACACATCTCAACAAAATGGCTATCAGTACCTAATGCTGTGAGAAAAACTCGGCCATTGTTGCGCTTTAGTCGGTCAAAAATCTCACGATTGCGATGTGGACGCAAATCTAAGAATGTGGGATTGCTTATGTGAACTACATCATACCCCTTAAGATTATTGCGAAGTATTGTGTTGAATTTTGCCCATAATAATGCTCCACCAAGTTTGCCACTGCATGGACGAGATATATCGATATCTCGTCGGGTATTCATCCAATAGGAGCCATGTGAGGCTACGGTGACCTCATGTCCCATCTTTGCCAATGCGTTGGCAAGGGTGTGATGATAATTGCTTGCGTCTCCTAAAAATAATATCTTCATTATATCGACCTATTTAGTGAAACAAAGCAATGGGCGTGCGAGAAGGGCAATGCCTCGGCCGCCTCGACTTATGATATTGAAAAACAAACGCATAACAATTTTGCGATACCATCCACTACGTGACATTACCTCTCCGAGCAATCGGTGTGCATCGTTGATGGCGCCTTCTCGTTTGTAGAATCCTGCAAGAATTGCGCGACGCACATCAATATACTTTGTCATATTGGAATGATTGCTATTATTGAATGCATTATCAATTGCATCAAGAGCTATTTCCCAATGTTGAGGTTTTGAGGAGAATTTTGTGCCAGTGATTGAGTCCTCCATGAGTACGACTAAAACGGTGGCATCACCTCCTAATCGCTTTACTTTGGGGTTGGCTAGGAGTATTCTCACGCCAAGTTCATAGTCGTTCCATGCTGGTAGTGATTCGTTCCATTCACCTACCTCTTTGAAAAGGCTTGTGCGGGCTGCATAGCGTTGAGTAGCAAATGTAGCATGGAATATGTGGTTGTATAGTATATCTCTATCGCAAAAACGATATTGTGTTTTTGCTCCCGAAAGTGTTTTGACGTCAACATCGTATCCTACAACATCAACATCGGGATTTTTTGACAAGAAATTTACTATTCGCTCTGCATGAGTGGGGAGCATGATGTCGTCAGAGTCAAAAAACATCGTATATGGTGTTTTAACCTCTTTTAATCCTCTATTTCGGGCAGCAGCAGCACCAGGTTTGCTTTCGCTTAATATTGTTATATGGAAATCATTGGTCTCAACCTTCATTTTCCAGTCGTTAAGCACCTCAAGAGTGTTGTCGGTTGAGTTGTTGTCAACTAGAATCACATTGAGTGGACGCAATGACTGCTTCTCGATCGAGTAGAGTGTTGATTTGACTACCTCTCCACGATTGAAAACAGGGATAATGATTGTTATTTTAGCCTCTGATGCCATAATAAGTACAAACGCAAAAAATGCTAATTATATTGTATAAACTGATTGTGAAAAAGGGGGTGAGAGAATGTTTTTAAGTCGTTGACTATGATAAATTACGTTTTATCTGTTGGCATTTCTCTTTTTCCTCTTTATGCCTTTGATTTTGCCACGAAAAATGATTATATTTGTGGTGCGAAAAACTGCGCTGTTGCAGTGTGAAACCTACCTATAAGTAAAATTTTATGTCAACTGAAGAACAATTACCTATTGAAGACAATAAAGCCGCTGTAAATTACAGCGAAGATAACATTGTAACGCTTGAATGGCAAGAGCATATTCGTCGCCGTCCAGGTATGTATATTGGGAAACTTGGCGATGGTACAACATCTGACGATGGTATCTATGTGCTTCTCAAAGAAGTGCTCGATAATGCTATCGATGAGTATATGATGGGCTTTGGTAAGCAGATTGTTGTTGATATAGTCGACGGAAAGGTAGTAGTGCGCGACTATGGTCGTGGGATTCCGTTGGAAAAGGTAGTTGACGTAGCATCAAAGATGAATACAGGTGCAAAGTATGACTCTGCTGCATTTAAGAAATCGGTAGGGTTGAACGGGGTAGGTATCAAGGCTGTGAATGCTCTTTCTACAAGTTTTGTGGTTGAGAGTGTGCGCGACGGACAGTGCAAGCATGTTGAATTCTCTAAAGGTATTATTACCGACGAGCGTGATATTTGTGCTACAGATCAACCAAATGGCACAATGGTAACATTTACTCCCGATGCAGAGATTTTCCGTGATTATCTCTATCGTGACGAGTTTGTGGTGCCTTTGTTGAAAAACTATACGTTCCTCAATACAGGATTGGTAATTGTTTTCAATGGTAAACGATTTGTATCGCGCAATGGTCTTGTTGACTTGTTGAAAGAGAATATGACAAAAGATCCTCTATATCCAACAATTCACCTTTCGGGAGAAGATATTGAGGTAGTAATCACGCATGCTAATCAATATGGAGAGGAGTATTACTCGTTTGTAAATGGTCAGCACACTACTCAAGGTGGTACACACCTCACAGCATTCAAAGAGGTAGTGTCGCGTACGATTAAAGAACACTTTAATCGTAATTTTGAGTATTCAGATATTCGCAACGGTATGGTTGCTGCAATTTCGGTGAAGGTGGAAGAACCTGTGTTTGAATCACAAACTAAAACCAAACTCGGTTCGCGCGATATGGGACCAAATGGGCCATCGGTAGCGAAGTTTGTGGGCGATTTTATCAAGAAAGAACTCGACAACTATTTGCATAAAGACCCAACAACAGCCGAAATTATCCTCAAAAAAGTTCAAGAGAGTGAGAAAGAACGCAAGTCGATGGCTGGTGTTACAAAACTTGCTCGCGAAAAGGCTAAAAAGGTAAATTTACATAATAAGAAGTTGCTCGATTGTCGAGTGCACCTCAATGATGCGAAGGGTGATGAAGAGAAGAAACTTGCTTCGTCAATATTTATTACTGAGGGTGACTCTGCAGCAGGGTCAATCACTAAAATTCGCAATGTAGAAACTCAAGCGGTGTTCTCATTGCGTGGTAAACCACTCAATACATTTGGATTGACTCAAAAAGTAGTGTATGAAAACGATGAGTTTAACCTTCTTCAAGCAGCATTGAATATTGAGGATGGCCTTGATGGATTGCGTTACAACAATGTGATTATTGCAACCGATGCCGATGTCGATGGTATGCACATTCGTTTGTTGATGATTACTTTCTTCCTCCAGTTTTTTCCCGATTTGATTAAGAAAGGGCATGTATATGTGTTGCAAACTCCGCTTTTCCGCGTGCGCAATAAAAAGACTGCCAAACGTGTGGGGATGAAAACAGCCAAGAAGCAAGGTATTGCTGAAGATACTTACTATTGTTATACTGATGAAGAACGTATCAACGCTATTGAAAAGCTTGGCGCAAATGCTGAAATCACACGATTCAAAGGTCTTGGTGAAATCTCGCCCGAAGAGTTTCGTGATTTTATTGGTCCTGATATGCGTGTTGACCGTGTAACACTTCGCAAGGAAGACGGTGTAGCTGATTTGCTTGAGTTCTACATGGGTAAAAATACAATTGAACGTCAAAACTTTATCATCGACAACCTTGTTGTGGAAGATGATACCGAAATAGCATAAACAACTCTATCGGCGTAACTAAAACTATATATTTTGAAAAGAGTAGCATTATATCCAGGTACCTTCGACCCATTTACTGTGGGACATCTCTCTATTGTAGAGCGTGGTTTGCAATTGTTTGACGAAATTATCATTGCTATAGGAATAAATGAGTCAAAGAAGAATAATACCTCTATTCAACAACGCATTGAGCATATCGAGCGTGTTACGGCTAAGATGTCTGGAGTGAGAGTTGTGAGTTATAATAATCTCACTGTTGAGGCTGCAAAGGAGCATGGTGCAAATTTTATACTTCGTGGTGTGAGAACAGTTGCTGACTATGAGTATGAGCGCAATTTGGCATATGCCAATCGCAATCTCACAGGTATTGAAACAGTATTGCTCTATACGCTTCCAGAGTTGTCGTATATCAGTTCGACTATGGTGCGCGACCTTCAACGCCATGGCTATGATGTGAGTCCGTATGTTCCCGGAGAACAATAGCGGTTGTTTCAGAAAAACAAAGTTAACGAAATGAAAAGGATATTCTTTATACTTGTCATATTCTGTTGCGTATGCGCCTTAGCGCTTGCTCAGGGTATGAAGATGTCCCCTTCGCAAAAATTGCGCTATGCAGAGGGGATTATATCAAATTACTATGTTGATACAGTAAACTCCGACAAGATTGTTGAGGAGGCAATTATCGCAATGCTCAAGACTCTTGATCCACACTCAACGTATTCTGATGCAGAGGAGACAAAAGAGTTGACCGAACCACTCAAAGGTAACTTTAGTGGGATTGGCATTACATTCAACATGCAAACCGACACTCTTTATGTGTTGCAAACTCTTGCCAATGGCCCGTCAGAAAAAGTAGGTATTGTACCTGGAGACCGTATCATTAGCGCAAATGATACCATTATTTCGGGTGTAAAAAAGAAAAATAACGATGTTATAAAGTTGTTGCGTGGACCTAAGGGTACAGAGGTTGTGCTCAAGGTATTGCGTAAGG
>JAFYSL010000093.1 GCA_017559355.1 Muribaculaceae bacterium | reverse complement strand
TTTGTGAAGTCCTGCAACAGTGTTTTGTGAGAACACTACAAATGAACCGTCTGGGCTTAATGTTGCTTTGTCAACTGTTACGCCTTCGGGAAGAGCAACTTTTTCTACTGAGTTGATTTCCACCAATTGAGCGTAAGAGAGGACCCCTGCGCACAACATTAGTGCCGAAATGAAAAACTTTTTCATAATTGGTAATTTTGTTTGTGTATTAAAAAATGGTTATAAAATTGATTATTAATAAGTTCGTCTTTCTAAAATGCACAACATAATAAAATTTAGGTAAAAATAGATAATTTAACCGAAATCCAAAATACATAAATTAATAATTATTTTCTTATTTGCATTTTTTAACAATCAAAATAAAGACTATAACTACCTAAGTGCTATAGCCTTTATGAGTGCCAATTTCCAAAATCCAATACTCAATCTTCAGCAGATGATTGAGAGAGAAGATGTGATGAAACGTAATCAGAAAATGCTTGCTTATAAGTATCGCTAACGGGAATATATTTACTACCAAAAACGATGCGATTTCGTTCGATAATCTTGATTCTATTTGTGTTGACGATAAATGAGCGATGCACTCTAAGAAATGATGAAGGCAAAGACTGCTCAAGTGTCTTCATATTCATAAGCGTCAGAACACTTTTTTGCTCATCGACGATATAGATTTTCACATAGTCTTTCAATCCCTCTATGAAAAGAATATCAGCTGTAGGAATTTGAACAAGACGATATTCGCTCTTCACGATGATATAATCGTTAGAGGTGGGGTGATTAACGCAATTGTTTTGCAATTCAAACCATTGAAGAGCTTTATTTACAGCATTGAGAAACTCATCGTAGTTAATCGGTTTGAGAAGATAGTCGAGAGCATTTACCTTAAACCCTTGGATGGCATATTGGTCGTATGCTGTTGTGAAGATGATGCGAGTTGTTGTAGGAATTATCTTTGCAAATTCCATTCCGTTGAGCTGTGGCATCTCAATATCGAGAAACACAATGTCTACTTGATTTTCAAGAATTACCTTAACCGCTTCTTGCGCTGATGAATAAGTCCCAACGAGTTGCAAGATGGGTGTTTTCTCTACATAGGAGCCTATCAGTTGGCTTGCTAATGGCTCGTCATCAATTACGCAGCATTTAAGAATTGTCATTGTTGTATAATTTGTAGTTATTATTCCGTTAATTGGGGTTGAGATTCGTTTAAGTCAATAACGAGATTCACTTCAAATGTGTCGTTTTGACAAATAGTTTCAAAAGAGGCATTTTTACCATAAATCAAATTCAAACGACGTTGAAGGTTTGTGATTCCAATTCCAGAATCTTTCTTTTCTTTATGCTTTTTCTCCAAAAAGTGATTAAATGTATGGCATTTCACTATGCCATTATTTACCGTAATATTGATATTGATAGGGTGCTCGGGATTGCCTGTATTCCCATATTTTAAGGCATTTTCAATGATAGGAATAAAGAGAAGTGGAGCAATCTTGTATTCACAATGATTATTGCATGAGAGCGACACATTGAGATTATGTTTTTTCCCCATTCTCATCTCCATCAACGTGATATAATTATTCAAAAAGGCAACTTCTTGATTTAGAGTAACCATTTCAGATGTTTCATATAGTGCATATCGCATCAATCCACTCAATTCGTGTATCGCCTTTTGTGCTTGCGAGGGATTTATGTCGATTAGCGCGTATATGGCATTTAAGGTATTGAAAAGGAAGTGAGGATTGACCTGACTTTTGAGATTGTCAAGTTCTATTTCGCGTTGAGAGGCAATGAGGTCGGCACGAACATTTTGCTCTTTAAGCCATCGCAAAACCATTCTTATAGCAAAAGCTAAAGCTATTACCAAAATAGCAACCAATACATCGCGCAAAAGGCGAGCTGCAGAGTGAGTTATGCTATTTTCGTGGTGAGGTGGATGATGTGGTGGGCGGTGTTCAGGCGCACCCATTCCCATATGAGGAGGGAGCTGAGGAGTATCCCACAATGAAACTGATAATTCTTTATTGATGGGGGGCTTTTCGACTCTGTTAAAATGTCTGTCGGTATAACCATGAGAGGTGAAATACATTATGAATGAGGCCACTATCAACAAGAGAGTGTTCATTCCAAAGAATTTCCAACGACCACCTTTACTATCAATAAAATAGTTGATTGTGAAGTAATTGATGTAGAATAAGACGATGTAAATGAGAGTTTTGATTATAACGCCATAAGGCATTGGTCGGTTATCGTCAATATTTGTAAGAACTTCAGGGAGGAAAAACAAAAAAATTGTTGATATATGTATAAAAACATTCAACCATCGCAATTTCTTTAAGTCTTTTGCTTTATGAGATTTAACTGACATAAATATTGTTTTGCTTATTTTATCGTAAGTATATACTTTTTCACAAAAGTATGTAACACGTAATACTAGTGCAAATATATTAGGCACATTGTCGATATTAACGGATTATATCCCTATAAATTGAGATATTTCATCGATATATTAACCTATTTTAACTACCAATCTGCCCATCAAGTACTATCCCAGTTTTCATACATATTGTATAAACATTAGTCGGATTAACACACAGAATTGCGAAATATTTTAGTTAAGAAATAAATAATTCAACAAAAAGATGTATCTTCGTTGAAAATTTATAATCATCACAATTATAACTCTATAAATTCAGAACATTAAGAATGGCTAAAGTTATTATTATCGGAGCCGGTGGTGTGGGTACCGTTGTGGCGCACAAATGCGCTCAAAACCCCGAAGTGTTTAACGAAATAGTGCTAGCTTCGCGCACAAAAAGCAAATGTGATGCGATTGCTGAGGCTATTGGTGCATCTAATATCGTTACCGACTCAGTTGACGCCGACAGCGTGCCTCAACTTGTAGAGCTTTTCCGTCGTCATAAACCCGACTTGGTAATCAACGTAGCTCTCCCATATCAAGACCTCACAATTATGGATGCTTGTCTTGAATGTGGCGTACACTATCTCGATACTGCCAACTACGAACCAAAAGATGAAGCTCACTTCGAATACTCTTGGCAATGGGCTTATCGTGAAAAGTTTGAGAAAGCTGGTTTGACTGCAATCCTCGGTTGTGGTTTTGACCCAGGTGTATCGGGTGTATTCACTGCTTATGCTGCAAAACACCACTTCTCTGAAATGGAATACCTCGACATCGTTGACTGCAACGCTGGCGACCATGGTAAAGCTTTCGCTACTAACTTTAACCCTGAAATCAACATTCGCGAAATCACTCAAAACGGTCGTTTCTACCAAGATGGTAAATGGGTTACAACTGGACCTCTTGAAATCCACGCTCCATTAACATATCCCAACATTGGTGCACGCGATTCATATCTCCTCTATCACGAAGAATTGGAATCACTTGTAATCAACTTCCCAACTATCAAACGTGCTCGTTTCTGGATGACATTCGGTCAAGAATACCTTACACACTTGCGTGTAATCCAAAACATCGGTATGGCTCGCATCGACGAAGTAGAATACAACGGTGTGAAAATCGTACCTTTGCAATTCCTCAAAGCAGTATTGCCTAATCCTCAAGACCTCGGCGAAAACTACAAAGGCGAAACATCTATCGGTTGTCGCATCGCAGGTAAAGACAAAGAAGGCAATGCCCTCAACTACTACATCTATAACAACTGTAGCCACGAAGAAGCATTTAAAGAAACAGGCATGCAAGCTGTTAGCTACACCACAGGTGTCCCTGCAATGATTGGTGCTATGATGTTCCTCACTGGCAAATGGAACATGCCAGGTGTGCACAACGTGGAAGAATTTGATCCAGACCCATTCATGGAACAACTCAACAAACAAGGTCTACCTTGGCACGAAGTACTCGGCGGCGACCTCGAAGTTGACAAAATCGGATAATCCCACAATACCATATACACAAAAAGCCACCCTCACTGGTGGCTTTTTTATTTCAATTAAAGGACGCCCTCGCGAGTTTTTACATAGATTATCGTTTCCTATAAATTCCCCTATTTTTGCAATGCGTCAAAGACGATTTGTGCTTTGGCTGGACCGATGACTGCTGATAGATCTTCGAGCGATGCTTGGCGAATTCGTTTAAGACTTTTGAAATGTTGAAGAAGCGTGATACGGGTTTTCTCTCCTACCCCTTTTATTGAATCAAGCGCTGAAACAGTTTGACTTTTACTGCGACGCTTTCGATGGTGTATGATACCAAATCTATGTGCTTCGTCGCGTAGATGCTGTATCACTCGCAACGATTCAGAATTTTTGTCAATATACAACGGCACACTATCGCCTGGGAAGAAAATCTCTTCTAATCGTTCGGCAATACCTATAATCGCAATTTTTCCTCGCAAACCGAGTTCGTCAAGCACCTCTACAGCGACACTTAACTGTCCTTTACCGCCGTCAACAACTATAAGCTGAGGCAATTCCTCTCCCTCTTGCAAAAGGCGCGAATAACGGCGCGTGAACACCTCTTTCATTGATGCAAAGTCATTAGGGCCCTCTACGGTTTTAATTATAAAGTGGCGATAATCGCGTTTTGATGGTTTGGCATTACGGAACACTACACATGCCGATACAGGATTAGTACCTTGCGTGTTGGAGTTGTCAAAACATTCGATATGTCGAGGCAACTCTGACAGACGAAAATCAGTTTTCATGCGCTCAAGCGTGCGTTCAAGGCGCTGTTCGGGATTCTTCTTCTCCATCTGCTTGAGATTATCGATTTTGCGTTGACGAGCGTTGCGAGTAGATACCTCAAGTAATTTCGACTTATCTCCTCGTTGTGGAACGATAAAATTCACTCCCGACATCTCCACCTCTGGTTCAATAGGGACGATAACATCCTTATACTCAGCTGAAAACTGTTTTGCTACCTCATCCATTGCATATGCCAATAATTGTGCTTGTGATTCATCAAGACGACGCTTATATTGAAACGTAACACTACTAACAATAACACCCCGACGCACATGCATATAGTTGATATACACATCTTTATCGTCATCTTCAAGGCCAAATACGTCAATATCTTGTACTGTTTGACTCACTATAACACTCTTTGCATTATACTGTTCTATAAGTTGATATTTCTCCTTTAGAGTTTGAGCCTCTTCAAATCGAAGTTCCATAGCAAGACGAGCCATCTCTTCACGAAGATAAGTCATAAGTTCTTGTGTTTCGCCTCGAAGAATTTGCCTAACTCTCTCAATATAAACAGAATAATCCTCCATAGAGATTAATCCAGTACAACAACCACGGCACCGCTTCATATGATATTCCAGACACAATCTCCCCTTCTCTTTAGCAATATACTCGGGGGTAATCATATGGCGACAGGTGCGAATAGGATAAAGATCATCAATAAGTCGCAACACCGCTCGAGCTACTGATTGATTGGTATAAGGTCCATAGTATTTCGACCCATCTTTTTGATAGTTGTATGTGAGAAAAACTCGAGGATAATGTTCGGCAGTTACACAAATCCAAGGATAAGATTTGTCATCTTTGAGCAAAACATTATAGCGAGGCTGATGCTCTTTTATGAGCGAATTTTCGAGATGTAAAGCATCTTGCTCGGTGGGTACGACAATGTAATTCATATCGTGAATAGCACGCACAAGCAATCGAGTGCGCACCACATCATGTTCACGATTGAAATATGATGAAACACGACGTTTAAGATTCTTTGCCTTGCCCACATAAATCACCTGCCCCTCGGTATTATAATATATATACACTCCAGAGGTATCGGGAAGAATAGCAATCTTCTCTTGAAGATGAGTGGGCTTATTTTTCAGCATAAAAATTGTATAATATCCACCAAAAAGAAGAAGACAAAAGAAATCAAAATGACACCAATCAAATCATTGCCATTCTGCTTCTTTTGTCGTTCTATATCGAATGTAAAATATTTTAGTAAGTAATCAACGATGTAATTTCTACATCTTCTGGAAGTGCAGCACGACCACCAAGCGCACTAATTTCGATGATAAAGTTTACATAAATCTTCTTAGGATTCATGCTACGAATAAGGTCGATTGCAGCCTTCATTGTTCCACCAGTTGCGAGCACATCATCATGAATTACCACAATATCATCTTCAGTAATTGCATCACGATGAATCTCGATTGTGTCTACTCCATACTCTTTTTCATAAGAAGCCGAGATAGTATCAGCGGGTAATTTACCAGGTTTACGCACGGGCACGAAACCAGCATCAAGTTTGAATGCAAGAATTGAACCAGCAATAAAACCGCGAGATTCAATACCCACTACTTTTGTTATACCTTTCTCTTTGTAAAGCTTTGCAAGATCCCAACTAATAAGATGAAGAGCACGAGGGTCTTTGAACACAGTTGTCAAATCTTTAAAGATAACGCCCTTTTGAGGGAAGTCGATAATGTCACGAACTTTTGATTTTACGTATTCCATCGCATATCGTTTTAAGTCATTGATTTTTTTATTAATTAGAACTGTTCCACGTGAAACAATTTACACTATTATCTACCCAAAAGTAAAAGCAATATATTAATATCACTTGGCGAAATTCCGGGTATTCGCGATGCTTGCGCCACTGTTTCAGGGTTAATTTTTTCAAGTTTTTGACGAGCCTCAGTAGATAGGGATTTGATGTCAGCATAGTTAATTTTGCCAGCAAGTTTTACACCCTCAAGACGACGAATCTTATCGGCAATCATCTGTTCACGATCAATATATCCTTGATATTTTATCAAGATTTCGGCAGCCTCTACAATCTCATTTCGGCGAGCCTCCTCTATCCCGTTAAGATGTTCTTGTAACGCTTTGATATGAGGAGCGAGCATCAAAATCGATAATTGTGGACGCAATATTAAGTCGTATAATTTTACCCCTTGTTTAAGTGGAGTTGTTCCCAAAGATTCAAGTGCAAGATTTATCAATGCTGGTTTGATTGAAAATTCACGAGCAAAGTTAATAAGAGCATCACGTTGCTCACGCTTGCGTTGCATCAATTCATATCGCTCTTGTGTCACCAACCCTATTTCATAACCACGAGGAGTAAGTCGCATGTCAGCATCATCTTGACGCAACAATATGCGATATTCTGCACGAGATGTAAACATACGATATGGTTCGTCAACCCCCTTAGTAACGAGGTCATCGATAAGTACACCTATATACGCTTCATCGCGAGCAAGCACAAATGATGGTTTGCCATGAGCCGAAGCATCAGCATTAATACCGGCAACTAACCCCTGCCCTGCTGCTTCCTCATAACCTGTAGTACCATTAACTTGACCTGCAAAATAAAGCCCCTTCACAAGTTTAGTTTCGAGTGTATGGTATAACTGGGTAGGATCAAAGAAATCATATTCTATAGCGTATCCCGGACGATATATTTGCACATCAGCAAGTGCAGGAACGGTGCGCAACGCATCAATTTGAATATTCAATGGCAACGATGATGAGAACCCATTTAAGTAGAATTCTTGCGTATCTTCACCTTCTGGTTCGAGGAATAATTGATGCTCTTGCTTATCAGCAAAGGTTACAATCTTAGTCTCGATACTTGGACAGTAACGAGGTCCAATACTTTGTATTTGTCCATTGTAAAGAGGAGAATCGGGCAATCCATCACGAAGAATGTCATGAGTAGTTGCATTGGTATATACAGTGTAGCAACTACGTTGTTTTAACTCACGCTTCACTTCGGGCAAGTATGAGAATTGGTGGAAATCATCTTCTCCTTCTTGAGGCGTGGTAAGTTCCCATTTTACACTACGGCCATCGATACGCACAGGAGTTCCTGTTTTCATACGTTCAACCACAAATCCCATCTCGCGCAATTGCTCTGTAATGCCATGCGAAGCGGGTTCTGAAACACGACCACCCTGTAATTGCACACGACCAATATGCATTAGGCCATTTAGGAATGTTCCAGCGGTTAATACTACCGATTTAGCCTTGAAATCTACACCAAGTGCAGTGTGAACACCTCTAATTTCTCCATTTTCAATAAGCAGACTCACCACAGAGTCTTGCCACATTGAAAGATTAGGAGTATTTTCAAGTATACGACGCCATTCGCCACTAAATTTCATACGATCACTTTGTGCTCGAGGACTCCACATTGCAGGACCTTTTGAGCGATTGAGCATACGAAATTGAATGGCAGTACGGTCGGTTACAATACCCATTTGACCGCCCAAAGCATCAATTTCTCTAACAATTTGCCCCTTTGCAATACCACCAACAGCTGGATTACAACTCATTTGGGCAATCTTGTTCATGTCCATAGTAATGAGCAAAGTCTCCGATCCCAGACGAGCCGAAGCAGCAGCAGCTTCACATCCAGCATGCCCAGCACCCACTACGATCACATCATATTCAAATTTCATATCTTGATATAACTTTATTTCATATCGTTAAGCATGGCAAGCGCTTGATTTTCAAAGCTTTCCATTATTTCTCGTTCACCATCACCCTTGTCATCTATACCACAAAGATGCAACACTCCATGAATGATAACTCGGTGTAACTCAGTATCATAAGTAGCATTAACAAGTTCGGCATTAGTCGCCACAGTATCTAAAGATATAAACATATCTCCACTTATTCGCTTCCCACGAGAATAGTCAAACGTAATAATATCAGTGTAATAGTCGTGTTGTAAGAATTGACGATTCACCTCAATGATTTTATCATCATCACAAAAGATGTAGGTCAATGGCCCCACGATGCGATTGTGAGATTTTGCAACTTGTTCAACCCATTTTTCAATTTTTGCAAAATCGATTGCTGGTTGCTCTACATTTTCACAAACTATCTGAATCTTGTCAGTCATTTTTGTTCCTAAAGTTTTTAACCTACAAATGTAACTATTTTTATTTTTTGATACAATAGGAAATTTAACAACATTTTTCGCCCAAACAGCAATAATAGGGAAAAATAAGTAAAATTCTACCTACACTTGCCAAAATGCCATTTTTTGAATTTTTCTCGCACAAACAACAAGAGAGCACAAACAACACTTAAACGGCTATTTATCATCATATTACATCTCATTTTAACCCTCTGAGATTTTAATATTCAAAATCACCCTAGACGGACTGTCGGATTTTTGGCAAGATTTCCACTCAACTTTTGATGAAAATTTATCTTCCCACCTACCCTACCCCAATTTTTTCTCACAAATTTATTTTCTTCATATTTTTAATTTATCTTAACAATCACTTGCATATCTCACTATTTTTTGCGAATATTGCATTCCGATTTAAGATTTGGTCGTATACCATAAATGATATACTCACTTTTAATCATATCATTCATAATATATGTCGCCTATGATGTCGTGTGCTTGAAAAAAGCTAAAAAAGTTCCTGACAATTTAAGTGACACATATTACTTGTGGGCAAATTCAAAATACATTTTTCCTCTTGTTCTTCTTGTCGCATCAATCACAATGGCACCTTCATGGTGGAAATGCGCCCAAGAGTTTGACCACGAATATTTGATGTGGGTAACAGCAATTGGCATAAGTGCCGTGTGTATTATCCCCGACTACAAATCCAATCTTTGGAAATTCTTAACACATATCATCTGCGCCTATACCGCAGGATTTGCAGCAGCCCTATTCATATTCCTTGTAAACTGGGTAGTAATTATATCAGTATTTATTGTGGCTCTTACATTATGCCTCACACTCGACAAAAACAAAAAGACTACATTTGAATTTTGGCTTGAATTTGTGGTACTGACATCTCTCTATATACTATTTCTATTTAATTAAGGAAACTCCCCTATCAACTATGATTGCTTCATGGCAAACCGAACTTCAAAATGCAGCCAATCCCAATAAGATTGCTGTGTTTATGTCATTTTTCAAAACTGGCAAAGGGGAATATGGCGAAGGGGATAAATTCATAGGTCTATCAGTTCCCGAAAATCGCAAAATTGCAAAGAAATATCTTGACGTCGATTTCACAACAATCGATGAAATGCTACATCACAAGATACATGAATTTCGTCTTTCGGCATTGCTCGTTTTGGTTGAAAAATTCAAGAAAAGTAATGAATATAACACCCGAAAAAGCATCGTAGATTTCTATGTTTCACATGGAACATGCGCTAATAATTGGGATCTTGTCGACCTTTCTGCTCCATATATTTTGGGTGGATATATGGTAAAAAATCCAATGCCACAGCTGCTTGATAAAATGAGTTTTGACTCTAATTTATGGGTACAACGCATAGCAATAGTATCAACACTTATGCTCATTCGCAATAATATGTTTGATGATACCTTGCGATTAGCTCAACGATACCTATCACACCCCCACCCTTTAATTCATAAAGCCACTGGCTGGATGCTTCGCGAAGTTGGGAAACGCGATGAGTCTATATTACTAAAATTTCTCAACGACCACACTCCCCAAATGCCTCGCACCGCCCTTAGATACGCAATCGAACGCCTTGATTCCAACCTAAGACAAGTGTTCATGCAACGCAAATAAAGAGAATTTATAGATGCTCACATACTGATTTTTACAAAAATCTGATTAAATTTGCATCTAAATTAAAAATCTATAAAAATGTCACAAAAATTCAAACCCGAAACACTTTGCGTGCAAGCAGGCTGGACACCTAAAAAAGGCGAACCTCGTGTGCTTCCAATCTACCAAAGTACAACTTTTAAATACGACACAAGCGAGCAAATGGCTCGTCTTTTCGACCTCGAAGATAGTGGTTATTTCTATACACGCCTTCAAAATCCAACCAACGATGCTGTAGCAGCAAAGATTGCAGCCCTCGAAGGTGGCGTTGCTGCTATGCTCACATCAAGTGGTCAAGCAGCCAATTTCTACGCTATTTTCAACATTTGCCAAGCTGGCGATCACTTCATCAGCTCATCAGCAATATATGGTGGTACATTCAACCTCTTTAGCGTAACACTCAAGAAACTCGGCATCGATGTAACTTTCATCAGCCCCGAAGCAACCGAAGAGGAAATTGAAGCAGCAATCAAGCCTAACACAAAAGCGCTTTTTGGTGAAACAGTATCAAATCCTTCGCTTGAAGTGCTTGATATTGAAAAGTTTGCACGCGTAGCTCATCGCAATGGAATGCCTCTCATTATAGATAACACCTTCCCTACCCCTATCAACTGTCGACCATTTGAATGGGGTGCTGATATTGTAGTTCACTCTACTACAAAATATATGGACGGACATGCAACAAGCGTGGGAGGTGTAATCATTGATAGCGGCAACTTTGATTGGGACGCAAATGCCGAAAAATACCCAGGACTTTGCACTCCCGATGAATCATATCATGGTCTCACCTACACTAAAGCGTTTGGTAAATTAGCATTCATCACAAAGGCTACTGCACAACTCATGCGCGACCTCGGAAGCATTCAATCTCCACAAAATGCATTCCTACTCAATCTCGGTCTTGAAACGCTCCATTTGCGTATGCCTCGCCACTGCGAAAATGCGCTCAAAGTTGCTCAATTCCTTCAAAATGAACCTCGTGTTGCATGGGTAAATTATTGCGACCTTCCTGGCAATAAATACTACGATTTGGCTAAAAAATATATGCCAAATGGCTCTTGTGGTGTTATCTCATTTGGGTTGAAAGGTGGTCGTGAAGACTCTATAAAATTCATGGACTCACTCAAGGTTGTAGCAATCGTTACACACGTTGCCGACGCTCGCACATGTGTGCTTCACCCAGCAAGCCACACTCACCGTCAATTGAGCGACGAACAATTGATGGAAGCAGGCGTTCGACCCGACTTGATTCGCCTCTCTGTAGGTATCGAAAATGTTGACGATATCATTGCTGACATCAAGCAAGCACTCGACGCATAATAGATTCTAATCTACACAATAATAACACCCTCAAAACCTCTTTAAAATAGGTTTTGAGGGTGTTTTCTTGTTCATTTATTCCTATTTATTACACTACTATCCTATTTTGAGCGTTATTTTTAATCATTTTTCGCTAATAGTTTGTTATCTTTACAAAACAAAATCTAAAACAATACCACCATGGGAAAGAAAATGAATATCTTTTGTAAAAATACTAATAATTACATCTCTTTTACTGGAGGAGAAACACTTCAAGAAATATTTAATCGCCTTAAAGATCAAATCGACATCAACCCTATATGCGCACGCGTGAACAACAAAACCGAAGACATGAACTACCCTGTTTTTGGGCCCAAACAAGTGGAGTTTTTATCGCGTGAAAGTGGTTCGGGACATCGCGTATACATTCGTTCGCTTTGCATGATTCTATATAAAGCCGTTTGCGACCTCTTCCCTGGTGTTAGGCTTCATATTGAACACTCTATTGCCAAAGGCTATTACTGTCTATTAGATGGCAAAAAAACGATATCCGACGACATTGTAGATCAACTTCGCAATCGCATGCGTGAAATCGTTGCCGAAAACCACCCATTTATTCGTCGCGAACAGCTGACCGAAGATGTTATCAAGATTTTTGAACGACAAGGACTTGCCGATAAAGTGCAACTTCTAAAGTCAAATCGCGAACTCTACACCGTGTACTACGAACTCGATAATATTTGCGATTCATACTATGGAAATCTTGCCTCTACAACTGGGCAAATCGACACTTTCAATCTAATCCCATACAAAGATGGTGTATTGCTTTTAGGTTTTGACACCCTAAATCCTTCACAACCAGCCAAGCCTATTTCGCAAGAAAAAATGTTCAACGCATTTACCGAATATACCGATTTTAATCGCATTATCGGCATCAAGAATGTAGGAGAACTTAATTCGTTAACCGTAAGACAAAAAACTGCCGACCTTATCAATGTTGCCGAAGCCCTTCACGAGAAAAAGATAGGTCGCATCTCCGATGAAATCACCCGTCGCTACCATGATGGTGGAGCGCGCATCATTCTCATCGCAGGACCCTCATCTTCGGGTAAAACCACCTTTACCAAACGATTGGCCATTCAACTGATGACCAATCTATTAGTGCCAAAACTAATTTCACTTGACGACTACTTTGTAAATCGTGTTAACACCCCTCTCGATGAAGATGGTGAGTATGATTTTGAGTCGTTATATGCACTCGATTTGGACACCTTTAATAAAGACCTCAACGCCCTACTTGCAGGTGAAGAGATAGACCAACCTACCTATAATTTTGAGCGAGGCGAAAGAGAATATCGAGGTAATAAAAAACGTCTTGAAAAGAACTCTATTCTACTCATTGAGG
>JAFYSL010000008.1 GCA_017559355.1 Muribaculaceae bacterium | reverse complement strand
ACTATGTTGAGAATTTAATATTGCTTACAGCAACACAACATAACACAAAGGCTCATCCGAACAATAAGACCCAACAGGTCAATAAGGATTATCAGTTGATTTGCCTATTAGCTAAAGCTGACAGCATAGAGAACTCTTTATTGCGATTTGGAGAGAAGTATTATCGTAAAGAGTCGTGTGTGTATGTAATAAAAAAAGGTTTAACTGCTGAGTTTAGTACAGGTCTATCATTCAGCGATATAAAAACAAAATTGGTTCAAATTTACAATGCGGCTTAACCGCAAGCGATATATGAAAAAGAAAGAAATTAAAGTTGTTGATTTGTTTTGCGGTATTGGTGGACTCTCCAGTGGCTTTTACCAAGAGGGGTTTAATGTCATTGCTGGATATGATACGGATATGTCTTGCAAATATGCCTATGAAACAAACAACAACGCACAATTTCATACAGAAGATATAACAAAACTAAAAGGCAAAGACCTTAAAAAAGAGTATGGGAATTGCTTGAAAATATTGGTGGGATGTGCTCCCTGCCAACCTTTTTCGTCATACAGTTTTAAGGTTAAGAAGAAAGATGAGACGAAAGTAAATTTGCTATATTCATTTTCTCGTTTGATTAGAGAGGTAAAGCCTACAATCATATCAATGGAAAATGTACCCCAGCTTATAGACTTCAATGAGTCAAGTATCTTCCAAGATTTTTGTAATGAGCTTACAGAATTGGGATACAACTATTCGTATTCAGTCATTTTCTGTCCAGACTATGGCATTCCACAACGAAGAAGAAGACTTGTTTTATTAGCATCTAAACTTGGTGAAATATCAATTCTTCCTAAAACTCACACGCCTGATAATTATGTAACAGTTAGGGATGTTATATCATCACTACCACCAATAGAGTCTGGAGAAATTTGTGTAACAGATCCTCTGCATAGAGCACGTCAATTGTCTCCAATAAATATTAAACGCATAAAAGCAACTAAAGAGGGAGGAAGTTGGCGAGATTGGCCAGATGAATTAGTACTAGATTGCTTTAAAAAAGAATCAGGTCGTTCTTATGGTAGTGTATATGGCAGAATGAAATGGAATGAGCCAGCTCCTACAATGACAACACAATGTACAGGACTTGGAAATGGTAGATTTGGTCATCCAGAGCAAGATAGAGCTATCACTCTTAGGGAAGCTGCAATATTTCAAACATTCCCAGAGGACTATCAATTTGCCGAACACAATAATATTTCAAAACCATCTATTGTTTGTAGGCAAATTGGTAATGCAGTTCCACCAATGTTGGGACGTGTTATTGCAAGAAGTATAAAAGAGCACTTAAAACAATATAAGTTATGGCAAGAAAAAAATTAACAGAAGATGAAATAGTTGCTATTGACAATGAAATACAAACAGCAAGTATTCCTTACGACTATGATACTAAAGAGTATCCGACCGAAGTAATCATCCAAAAATATCTGAAAGATCAAATTTTCGTACCTACATATCAAAGAAAATTTGTATGGACCCCCAAACAGCGTTCTCGTTTTATAGAATCTGTATTCTTGGGTGTTCCTATTATGCCTTTTCTCGTTTCCATTTCAGGAGAAGAAGCCGAATTGGAGATTATTGATGGTTCGCAACGAATAAGAACACTTGTTGAATATTGTGCTAATAATCTAAAATTGGTAGGTCTGGAAAAATTGTCATCTCTTAACGGAACAACATTCAATGATTTAAGTAAAAACAGGCAAAATAAATTTTTGCTTCGTGATTTTAGATTTCATGTTGTAACAGATAGAGCAACACCAGATATTAGGGCTGATATATTCAACAGAGTAAATACAAGTTCTAATAAATTATCTCCAAGCGAAACAAGAAAAGGTGTTTATCAAAGTGAGTTTTATGATTTTATTATAGAATGTGCAAAAGACCAATTGTTTAGAGAAGTTTGTCCTATACCTAAGAGTAAAATAGATAGAGGCGAATATGAAGAATTAGTTTTACGATTCTTTGCGTATTCTGAATCATATCTTAAATTTAAACACGATGTTTCACCATTCCTTGATGCCTTTGTAAAGAAGCATCAAACATCTTTTGACAGAGAGCGACTTAAATCAAACTTTTACAAGGTTATGCAATACGCAAAAACGTACTTGCCTGTACCATATTTCGCGAGAATTGGACGAGAGAATGCTACGCCTAGAGTTCGTTTCGAAGCATTGTCTGTAGGTATTTATTTAGCTCTTGAACAGAATGCAGATTTAGGGAACATTAATTTAGATTGGCTCAATTCAAATGAATTCAAAAAATTGACAACATCTGATGCAAGCAATAACCCTGGGCGATTAAAAGCAAGAATTGAATTTGTTAGGGATTGTTTGCTTGGCGTTCAAAAAGAATTAACATATGAAGACGACAAGAGCTGAATATACCAAACGCCTAAATGAAGTTACATTATACTTTGAAACCATTAAATTATTGGATAATGGAGATTGCTCCATTATATGTAAGGATATAAATGGGGGGACTACTGAAAAAATAATTGATGGTGAGTTGGCAAAAATAATGAAAGCTAATGGTTTCTTACTTCTATACAATTTGATTGAAGCTACCATTCGCAACTCAATATCTGCGATACTAAACTCAATATCAACAGATAAGTTGACATTCAAACTATTGTCTGATAATCTTAAGAAACTTTGGATAAATCAAGAAATCAATAAAACAAAAGACATTTCAAAGTTTAAAGAGAAAGTTTCTGAGTTATCAGAAAAAATATTAAATGATAAACTTCTGGAGTTCAGTCATGAGTGTGTTAATATTAGCGGAAATATTGATGCTCAAAGAATTAGAGAGATTGCGAAAAAGTTTGGATATTTAGAGCCTAAAGATGGACGAGGCTTACAAACAATTAAAGACAAAAGAAATCAATTGGCTCATGGAGAATTTACATTTTCTGATATAGGTAAGAACTATACCTCAAATGATTTAATTGATTACAAATCGGAAGTTGTTACTTTTATTGAGAATGTGCTCAACAGTGTTGAGACTTATATAAATGCAAAGGGCTACAAAAAAGTTTGACAACAATTTCATTCCTCTGCTTTTTTCGGTTGAATAGGCTGACGAATTGATTGTCGGAGTTTGCCGTATGCTCGCTAAACCATTGGATGATAAGCATTTGATTTGCAGTAATATAAGCCGTCTGTCGTTATCTCGCAGAATTTGTAGAGGGGTATTATCCGTAATAAACCATCGTTTATGCTCCGAGGAGGACAGTCGCCATGTAAAGTTCAGAACCTTACCCTTAATAAGCTCGGCAAAATCCATAGACGAAAGCCCTATTTACTTGGCGAGGCGTTCCAATCTTAAAAGGTTGGCAAAATCTGGATACCAACGATAAGCAGTATTGATTATATAATTGAGTTTATTTTTCTTATCCTTATACTTAGTCTCTTTGCTTCAAGAGCCTTGCGGTGTTCGTTCATTATCTTTGTTCATCATAACCCTGCTATGTTCCACCTCCGTTTGCTTAATATTGGATTGCAGTTGCTCAATAGTTTCATCTCTGATTGCTATTTCATCTCGTAAGTTCTCATTCTTGCGTTCCAATGATTTCATCTTCTCGCTGCCAAAAAGAGAACTCACTCCGCTTGCAAGATGTTACCGATAATAACGGAAATACTGCTGTATATCAATGCCTTAATATTAAACTCGGAGAATATCATTTTTTCTGCAATGTGATTGCAGAAATCCCAAACTTTCCAAAATGGAATGGACAAATTCATTCCTATAATGATGTTATAAGATTATTCTCTTCAAAATAATTTAATATATATGCAAGAAATACTTGGTCAAATTTCTAACGTAATTTATATCATTATACTGATTTGAATGCACTAATAAATATTGTGCAAAATAATGGTATATTGTTATGGGCTACTAATTTTTCATATCTAAATGATACAAGGGAGCTCATTGAGGGAATAAATTTAACTAAAAGAATAGAAAGTATTTCAATAAAACTAAAAGCCTTTAGAAATTATTATGTTACATCATTTTCTGAAAAAAAGATGCACTTAATATGTAAGGAATTTTTTATGTCCCCGTGTTATTATGTAGGTATAAAAAAATTGATTATTAACAGTGATGTTGATAATGTATTTAATGTGTTATTTATTAGTGTTTTATAATATTAATAAAGTGGTGATAAGTGTGTAAATATCATATTTTGAACAGTATTTGAGAATATTGTGTTTATATGGTAAATAGCTCATTATATGGGTGATATAAAACTATGTTTTTGCTTCGTTGAGTTATCAACATTCACTATTAACAATGAGTGTTGATAACCTGTAAATAGTGTATAACAACTTTTGAAGAAAAATCAATAACTAAATTTGCATTTATTGGTCAGGCTGTTATATAATCACTCCCCTTTATATCACAAATAAGTTAGTAAAGATATATTATGCTGTTTTCTACACTATTTTTGACAATTATTAGTGTGAAAAGAGAAGAAAAGTTATTAACTTTGTGGTTTATAAACATAATGTTGATAAGTGTGCTAATTCGTTAAAAATCACTCTTTATTGATGTAGATGAATTAAAGATAACCAATATTGAAATATTGATAAGTTAAAAAGCAAATAATTGGCAAAAAAGTTATCGCTGTTATCAACAGACAATATTATTGTTATTGAAATAAATTTTTTGAAAAAAACTTAATATAAAAATAAAAAAGATGAATGTCGACAAAGGTTATGTAGATGCGCCAATTGACAGCACTCTCAATCTCAAAGAGGAGATAATAAAACTCAAGAAGGAGAAGAATGCTGTGATATTAGCTCACTATTATCAAAAAGGGGAGATTCAAGATTTGGCCGATTATATAGGCGATAGTTTGGCGTTGGCTCAAATAGCTGCGCGCATTGAGGCTCCAGTGATAGTGCTTTGCGGTGTTCACTTTATGGGTGAAACGGCTAAGATTCTTTGTCCCGATAAGAAGGTGTTGGTTCCCGACACAAAAGCGGGTTGTTCGCTTGCCGACAGTTGTCCAGCTAATGAATTTGAAAAATTCATTGTAGAGCACCCTGGTCACACGGTGATAAGTTATGTAAATACGTCGGCTGGTGTGAAGGCTTTGACCGATGTGTTGGTGACTTCATCTAATGCTCGTCAAATTGTGGAGTCGTTTCCCGAAGATGAAAAGATAATTTTTGGTCCTGATCGTAATTTAGGAAATTATATCAACAGTATTACTGGTCGAAACATGACTTTGTGGAATGGTGCGTGCCATGTGCATGAGCAATTTTCGTTGGCGAAGACTGTGGAGTTGAAGAAGCAATATCCTAATGCGAAGTTGTTGGTACACCCTGAATGTAAAAATTCGATTGTGGTGCTTGCCGACAAGGTGGGATCAACGGCAGCGTTGTTGAGTTATGCTATTGAAAGCGATGCGCAGGAGTTTATCGTGGCTACCGAAAGTGGTATTCTTCATGAAATGAAGAAGAAGTGTAGTAACAAAACTTTCATTCCTGCTCCTCCCGAAGATGGTACATGTGCTTGCAATGACTGTAATTTTATGAAACTTAACACTCTTGAAAAGCTTTATAATTGCTTGAAGTATGAGCAACCTGTGATAGAGGTGGATAGTGAGGTGGCTGAAAAGGCTCGCATTCCTATTCAACGTATGCTTGATATTTCAGAGAAATTAGGTTTATAAACATTTTTATCTACATAGTATATAAATAGTGAGTAGATAAAAGAATTTTAGAGAAAGTGGTAATGTTGCTAAATTTGCAACGAGAAAAAGTAAGAATAATAAATCAATAAAATATATCACATTTATGGAATATAATCACAAAGATATTGAGAGCCGTTGGCAACAATATTGGAAAGATAACAACACTTATAAAACAGAGATTGACAGTAATCGTCCTAAATTTTATGTGCTCGACATGTTCCCTTATCCATCGGGAGCTGGTCTTCACGTAGGACACCCACTTGGATATATTGCTTCGGATATTTATTCACGTTTCAAACGTCTTCAAGGTTTCAATGTGTTGCACCCAATGGGTTATGATGCGTATGGTTTGCCTGCTGAGCAATATGCTATTCAAACTGGTCAACACCCTGAGGTAACAACTCGTCAAAATATTGCTCGTTATCGCAGTCAATTGGATAAAATTGGTTTCTGCTATGACTGGGATCGTGAAATCAAAACTTGTGATCCTGAGTATTACAAATGGACTCAATGGGCGTTTATTAAAATGTTTAATAGCTACTATGACAACGATGCTCAAAAGGCTTGTGATATTTCAAAATTGATTGCTAATTTTGAAAAACAAGGAACTGAGGGTGTAAACGCTGCTTGTAGCAAGGAACTTGAATTTACTGCACAAGACTGGGCAGGATATAGCGAAAAAGAGAAGAGCGATGTGTTGATGAACTATCGCGTGGCTTATCTCGGTAATACGATGGTGAACTGGTGTCCTAAATTGGGTACTGTGCTTGCTAATGATGAGGTGAGCGAGGGTGTATCGATTCGTGGTGGTTATCCTGTGGAACAAAAATTGATGTATCAATGGTGTCTTCGTGTGTCGGCTTACTCACAACGTTTGCTTGATGGTCTTGACACTATTGATTGGACTGATTCATTGAAGGAAACTCAAAGAAACTGGATTGGTCGCTCTGAGGGTGCTGAAATGAAGTTTGCTATCGCTGATAGCGATGTGGTGCTTGAAATCTTTACTACTCGTGCCGATACTATCTTTGGTGTTACTTTCATGGTGATGGCTCCTGAAAGTGCTTATGTGGATATGGTAGTTACCGAAGATAAAAAAGCTGAGGTAAAAGAATATATCGATAGCATCAAACATAAAACTGAACGTGAACGCATGATTGAAAAGAAAGTTACAGGTGTGTTTACAGGTTCTTATGCTATCAATCCATTGACAGGTGAAAAAATTCCTGTGTGGGTGAGTGATTATGTATTGGCTGGTTATGGTACAGGTGCAATTATGGCTGTGCCTGCTCACGATAGCCGTGACTACGCTTTTGCACGTCATTTTAATCTTCCTATCATTCCATTGATTGAGGGTTGTGATGTGAGCGAAGAAAGTTTCGATGCTAAGGCTGGTAAGATGATAAATTCAAAGGGTGTAGAACTTGATCTTAATGGTCTTGAAGTGAAAGATGCTATTGCTGCAACTAAGAAATTTATCAGCGAAAAGGGTATTGGTAAGATTAAGGTAAATTACCGTCTTCGTGATGCTATCTTTAGTCGTCAACGCTATTGGGGTGAGCCATTCCCTGTATATTATAAAGATGGTGTGCCTCAAATGTTGGATGAAAAACATCTTCCATTGTTGCTCCCTGAGGTAGATAAATATCTTCCTACTGAAACTGGTGAGCCTCCATTGGGTCGCGCTAAAAACTGGGCTACTGAAGAGGGTTATCCATTGGAACTTTGCACTATGCCAGGTTTTGCTGGTTCGAGCGCATATTATCTTCGTTATATGGATCCACGCAACAATGATGCGTTGGTATCAAAAGAAGCTAATGAATATTGGCGTAATGTTGACCTCTATATTGGTGGTACTGAACACGCTACTGGTCACTTGATTTATAGCCGTTTCTGGAATAAATTCCTTTATGATATGGGCGAGGTATGTGAACAAGAACCATTCAAAAAGCTCATAAATCAAGGTATGATTCAAGGTCGCAGTAACTTTGTGTATCGTATCAAAGATACTAATACTTTTGTATCATATAATTTGAAGAAAGATTATGATGTTACACCTATTCACGTAGATGTAAACATTGTGAGCAATGATATTCTTGATTTGGAACAATTCCGCAACTGGCGTCCTGAATTTAATGATGCTGAGTTTGTGCTCGAAGATGGCAAATATGTGTGTGGCTACGCTGTAGAAAAAATGTCGAAATCAATGTTCAATGTGGTAAATCCTGATGACATTGTAGATCGTTACGGTGCCGACACTTTGCGTCTTTATGAAATGTTCCTCGGTCCATTGGAACAAAGTAAACCATGGGATACTAATGGTATTGATGGTGTGAACCGTTTCTTGAAAAAACTTTGGGGTTTATTCTATAAGGGTGATAATTTCACAGTTACTGAGGGTGAACCTACTCGTGATGAATTGAAATCGCTTCACAAACTTATCAAGAAGGTATCTTTTGATATTGAACATTTCTCGTTCAATACATCAATCAGTGCATTTATGATTTGTGTAAATGAACTCAATGCGTTGAAATGTACAAATAAAGAGATATTGAGTCAATTGCTCGTAGTGTTGGCTCCATTTGCACCATACATCACTGAAGAGTTGTGGCACGAAGTGGGTAATGCTACTACAATTTGTGACGCTCAATGGCCTACATTCAATGAAGAATATCTCAAAGAGGATAAAGTGACATATGCAGTATCGTTCAACGGTAAGGCTCGTTACAATATTGAAGTAGCAGCTGACACAGCTCGTGAAGAGGTTGAAAAGATTGCGTTGGCTCACGAAGGTGCTGCTAAATGGATTGAAGGTAAGCAAATTCGCAAGATTATTGTTGTGCCTAACAAAATTGTCAATATTGTTGTAGGATAATATTTTAAGAGGAATTTTCGTTATAACATTACTTATAATAGGTAATTAAAAAAAATTATGTCAAACACTAAAGAAATAGTATTTGCCACCAATAATCTTCACAAATTGTCGGAGATTAGAGAGATAATTGGCGACAAATTCAAAATATTGAGTTTGAAAGAAATAGGTTGTAACGAAGATATTCCCGAAACAGCCAATACTCTTGAAGGTAACGCTGAGATAAAGGCGCGTTATGTGAAGGAGCATTATGAATACGACTGCTTTGCCGATGACACCGGTCTTGAAGTAGATGCGCTTGGTGGCGAACCAGGGGTGTTGTCGGCACGATATGCAGGCGAAAATCATGACTCACAGGCTAATATGAATTTGCTGTTAAAAAATATGAGTGGCAAGGAAAATCGTGCAGCTCGATTTAGAACAGTAATAGCTTTGATTATAGGTGATGAATTGACACTAATGGACGGCATTGTTGAGGGTGAAATCACTCATGAACGTGCTGGTGATAGTGGGTTTGGTTACGATCCTATTTTCAAACCTGTAGAGAGTGATTTGACTTTTGCACAAATGAGTAGCGAGGATAAAAATAAGATTAGTCATCGTGGTCGTGCAACAGCAAAGTTGATAGTAAAACTTAAAAATATGGAGTAAACAGAGTTATGATAAAAAGAATATTTATTTGTTTAGCCATATTAGTACCATTCCTATCGTCAGCCCAAATTCCAGTGGGTGAATGGAATGTGTATTCGGTTTTTACTGATGTAACTAAAATGCTTCAAACACCCGATAAGGTGTATTATCTATCGGGTTCAAACCTCTATTCTTACGATAAAAAATATCAAGAAACATATAACTATACAACACTTAATAAATTAAGTGATAAGGTTATAGATAATATTTATTATAATAGAGAGGGTAAATATTTATTGATTACATATAAATCGGGAAATATTGACTTATTATATGATGATGGGTCGGTGGTAAATCTTCCCGATATAATGAACTCAACACTTAACTATTCACTCGAAATCAATGATGTGGCATTCATGGGCAATGAAATATATGTGGCCACAAAATTTGGTTTGGTTGCATTTAACGAATCACGCCAAGAGGTGAAATTTTCGGGTGTGTACAATAAGGAAATATCATTAGTTACCACAGTAGGAGAATATGTTGTAGTCGATCAAAATCACGCATTATATCTTATTCATAAAGATGATAGATTTGAAACGTTTGATGATTATAAACAAGTTTCAAGTGGTTGGTGGTTTGGTTCGTTAGAGGGTATTAGTGAAAATAAGGTTGTAGCTCAAACTACCGATAAAAAAATCTATGTATTAGACTTTAATTTTGATAAAAAGAATTATAAACGCATAGATATTAGTACTAATACAAAAAATAGTAGTGTCATTTATGGTAAAGAAGATTTCTACTATGTGGAGAATAATGTAATTTATACTATTTCACCTGAAGCTGTTAAAACTGCTCATAATACTTTACCATCTGAAATAAGTTCACAAACAATTTCAATATGGAATAATCCTAATGAAATTTGGGCTGGAAATAAGGATGGTATTGCTAATTATAAATTAAATGAAGGAGGTAGTGTAACTGTGTTACAAGACAAATTTCATCCATCGGCAATAAGTGTAGATCATCCATTTTTTATTACTAATGACATAAATGGAAAAATTTATATTTCAAATAAGAGTGAATCTGTAATATATGAATTGGGTTACAAAAAACAAGCATTTATATCTACTATTGATAATGGAGAATTAAAAGATATAACACCTACTGAATTTACAGCATCTCATAATAGTAATCCTAGTAAAAATGTATTGTATGATATATACCAATTAACAGTTGACCCTGAAGACCCTGAGATATACTATTTAGGAAGTCACTGGGAGGGTATGTATAAAGTGAAAGATGGAAAAACTATCGCTCAATATAATCCTGAAACAAGTAGTTTGCTCGAATCTTGGGGTTGTCGTGTAAATGCAATATCATTTGATAAAGAAAACAATTTGTGGTGTACATGTGAGGTGTTAAAAGCTGGAGATGCATGTCTTCATATTCTACCTGCTGAAGCTCGTAAAAAAGAGTCGACTACTCCCAAAGATTGGATACCTATTAGTTTGGGCGATTTCCAAGCATTGAAAGATGTGCAGATTCTTATATGCAAGAAGTCAAATATGATATTCTTAACCGATGGTAAATGGGGTCCATCAGTTGTAGCATATGATACAAAAGGAACATATACTGATACCTCTGACGATAACTATGTGTTGTGGAATAGTTTTATTGACCAAGATGGAAAATCATATACTTTTAATCGTGTAGGATCAATTATAGAAGATAAAGATGGAAAAGTGTGGATAGGAACAAGTAATGGTATTGTTGAAATTACTAATCCTAAAAATGCCACATCTTCTTCAATGACTGTTAATAGATTAAAAGTGCCTCGTAATGATGGTACAAATTATGCCGACTATCTTCTTGATGCAATTCAGGTAACAAGTATTTCGGTTGACCATTCTAATCGTAAATGGGTAGGAACAATGTCAGATGGAGTGTATCTAGTAAGCGAATTGGGCAATGAAGTTCTTGAGCATTTTACTCCCGAAAATAGTTATCATCCTGGAGGTATAACATATAGTGTATTTGCTAATCCTTTTAATAATTCAGTGTTTGTGGGAACTGAATTTGGATTGGTTGAATATGGTGCAAATTCGTCACCTTCACAAGGGGATTATAGCGAAATATATGCTTATCCCAATCCAGTTAATCCCGATTATACAGGAGATATAGTAATAAAAGGATTAATGGAAAATTCGCTTGTGAAAATAGCCGATTCGGCTGGTAATGTATTCTATACTACTCGTTCCGAAGGTGGAATGGTGACTTGGAATGGTTGCAATTCGGCTGGGGAAAGAGTGAAATCGGGTGTTTATTTTGTATTTGTTTCTCAAAAAGAAAACGAACAAACATCTGGTGCTATAACTAAAATAATGATTATTAATTGAAAACTATAAAATAAAAGATTATGATAAGACGTATATTTTTAATTTTAATAGCCTTAATACCATTGACAGTTTTTGCTCAAAAAACTACAGGTGATTGGAAAATATATTCAAGATATGTTGAGGTTTCTAATTTAGAACAATCTCAAGATAAGATATATTATGTTTCAGGTAATACTTTATATTCTTATGATAAAAACGATAATGAATCATATATATATTCGTCTCGTAATAAATTAAGTGAAAATAAGGTAAGCAATATTTATTATAATGAAGAATATAAATATTTAGCAATTACCTATCCATCAGGAAATATAGACCTTTTATATGACAATGGAAAGGTAATTAATATTCCATATGTAAAAGATGCTGTAACTACCTTTGAACCCACTATTAATGATATAGCATTTGATGAAAATGATATTTTTATTGCTACAAAATTTGGTTTACTTATATACGATGCTAATGATAATAAAGTAAAGCAATTGGGTATGTATGGTAAAGAAATATCATTGGTAACAGTGGTAGGCGAAAATGTGGTCGTAGATTGTAATCATGCATTATATTTCTTGCATAAAGATGGAAGATTTGAAACTTTTGATAATTTCAAACAAATATCAACTGGATGGTGGATCAAAAAAATGCAAGGTATAGGTAGTAACAAAATGTTATTTACAGCTACTGACAACAAAATTTATACATTTAATTTCAATTTTGCTAATAATAATTATACACGCACTGATTTAGATGTTACAGGTAAGGCTTCAATACCATTGAAAGGTAAAGACGCTTTTTATTATACATCAAATGGTACATTATATTCAATCTCTCTTGATGGAGTAGTAAATACTCTTTCAACATTACCTAAAGAATTGCAATCTCAAATTATTTCGGTGTGGGATAACACTAACGAAGTGTGGGCTTGTGACAATAGTGGTTTAGGTAAATACAATATAGAGGGTGGAAATCTTAATATTTTAGTAGATAAAAATAAGCCCGAGTCGGTTACTGTAGATTATCCAGCTTATATTACAAGTGATACAAAAGGCAAGGTGTATGTGTCTAACCAATCTGAATCAAGATATTTAAGTCCATTCTATTCAAATCCTAAAACTTGGAGACAATCATTTATCAACACCATTGATGGTAATAAAATTGAAGATATTACCCCAACTGGTTTAGAATCATTTGATAATTATTCTTGGAGTCCTATTTGTTATATGGGAGGACAACTATACGATGCATTTCAATTAGTTATCGACCCCGAAGATGATGAAACTTATTATATATGCACATATTGGGATGGTATATATAAAATTAAAAACGGACAAATGATATCGCACTATTATACCTATGCCAATGGTAAAGTTAATAGTACATTTATCCCTATTTATGGCTGTCGTATATTTGCGTTAGGATTTGATAAGGAAAACAACCTATGGTGTGCAAATGAGGTGAATGCCAACACTAATAGTCCAGCTCTACACTTACTTTCTGCTGAGGCTCGCAAAAAGGAAACTACTACTGTTGAAGATTGGACACCTATCCAATTAGGAAGTTTCGTTGCAGGTCGTGATGTGCGACTTTTAATATGTGAAAAGTCAAATATGATTTTCTTGTGTGACGGAACCTGGAATTCTCCAGTTGTGGCATACGATACAAAAGGAACTTATTCCGACACATCTGATGATGAATTTTATTTATGGAATACTTATGTTGACCAAGATGGTAAGGCAATCATTCCTGACCGGATTTCATCATTTTGTGAAGATAAAGATGGTAGAGTGTGGATTGGTACTACAAATGGTGTAATTGAAATAACAGATCCTTCAAAGGCTATTGATCCTAAGATGACAGTGAAACGATTGAAAACAAAAGATGGTGCATACCTTCTTGACGGTCTTCATGCCACAACAATTGACGTTGATAAACATAATCGTAAATGGATAGGAACACTTACTGATGGTATTTATTATGTTGATGAAGATGGTGAAAATATTATTGAGCATTTCAATGCCGACAATAGTTACTTGCCAGATAATTTGGTTTATAGTGTATATGTTCATCCTATAACTAACTCAGTATTTGTGGGCACACAATTGGGCTTGGTTGAATACAATAACAACTCTGCTCCTGCTCAAGAAAATTATGACAATGTATACGCATATCCTAATCCAGTAAAACCTACCGAAACAGGTTGGATTACTATAAAAGGGTTAATGGATAATTCATATGTAACAATTGTCGACATTAATGAGAATGTTGTATTTACTACACGTTCAACAGGTGGTATTGTGTTATGGGACGGATGCGAAACTAATGGAAATCGTGTTAAGTCAGGTGTATATAATGTATACGCATCACAAGAAGAAAACGCTACATTAAGCACACCAGTGACCAAAATTGTGGTTGTAAAATAGTATTGTAAAAAAATAAGAAAATATGAGGAGATTTGTTCGATAGGGCAAATCTCCTTTGAATAATATATGAAAGTAGACTTGAAATATAGAAACGAACAGGATAAATGCTATGGACTCACAGGTGTAGCAATGAGTGCCGTTATCTTGGATATAGAAAACATCATATATTCCATATCGCTCGATTCTGACGCGTTTAATTCTGTGAGATATACTCCACAATCATTTGTTGAGGGAAACGCGCTCATATCGCCTCGAAATGTCTTAGAACATAATGTTAAGAAGTTTCGTTTGACAATGGGAATGATATTGGCAAATATTTTGTGTCGTACATATGTTCTCGATGGCAAATTCATCAATCATAAAACAAAGCAACAATTCTTTGATTATTTCATAGAGGAGGGTAAAGAAAGTTGTGATCTTGACAAGGATGAGGTATCGGCATTGTTTAATAAAAATTATGACTATTTTCAACGCATTTTCAGTCATCCTCAAGTACAATCCATAGCTAATGACTTTGCTCAAAATCTCACAGAGAATCGTACCCTTACACAATCTCAAATAATCACAGCACTACAATCACTAAATTCTATATAGTAAGCGAATAGATATAAAAATATTTATTGGTGTCCGATAAAACTTTTTTTGATGGAATAAAAAATTAGGACTGATTCCTGCAAATGGAATCAGTCCTTTTTGGTTATTTTTGTTTTGCGACAAACAAGTTTAACCATGGGTAAAAGTACATATTTTATCTGATAGCCGATGTATAATCAGGTATTAAAATTACTTGATAAGCCAAAAATTCTTCAAATCAGCCGAGAACCAGGTGAATAACACTAAACAAAATTCTTTAAATGTGTGGCGTTATTTTGCTTGTGTGCACACGATATATTCGCCTGGGTTGAGTTTTTTAGGGAGTTTTGCAACGTCGCCAGTGAAGATGTTAATGAGGTTTTCAATCGATGGTGTTTCGCCTGTGAATTTCACTTTTTGTGCTTTTGCACCGAGGTTGACCATTACAAACACTGTGTGACCGTTTGCAGTGCGGGAGAATACATATAGGTCGGGAGAAGTGGTTGGGTAACGTACAATTTCACCACCTTGTTCACCTGCGAGGAGCGCACGGTTTTCATGTTTGAGGCGATTGAGAGTTTGGTAGAATGAGAAATATTCGTTGCGTGGTTCCCATTGAGGAGCTTCATCTTTCACGAAGAATTCAAATGCACGGTTCATACCAGTTTCTTGACCTGTGTAGATTAATGGCATGCCTGGAAGAGTGTAAGAGAGCACAGCAAAGGCTTTGTGGAGATTGCCAAGACGGTCAAACTCGGTACCTTCCCACGAGTTGAGGTCGTGGTTGGTAGTCATGTTCATTAAGTATGAGTCGATGGGGTATGATGCTGCTTGGTCGGCAAGAAGCGAGTCGATTGCAAGGGCATTTTTAGCAGGGAAAGTGCGCATTGGTTCACCCTCTTTTTTGAAGGTATATTGACCTACTGTTGCTGCGATTTCGCTCCAAAGGTCCTTCATAGGCCAGTTGTAACCCATGTCGAAGCCGTGGAGTTGCAATTCGGGCACACTTGCTTCAGTAAGCATGAAGAGGTCGGGTTTCACAGCTTGGAGTTGGGGGCGAGTGTCATCCCAGAAATCGGTTGGCACTTCCATTGCCACGTCGCAACGATAACCATCGATACCAACTTCGGTGAGCCAGAATTTCAATGCGTCAACCATCGCTTTACGCATATAGTAGTTGTCGTAGTTGAGTTCATACACGTCGGTCCAGTCAAATGGTCCATACATGTTACCATCTTTGTCGCGAGAGTACCATTCGGGGTGTTCGGTAACCCAAACATTGTCGCAACCAGTGTGGTTAGGAACCCAGTCGATAACGACTTTCATGCCTAGTTTATGAGCTTCGTTAACGGCGTTTTTGAAGTCATCGAGAGTACCAAATTCGGGGTTAACAGCTTTATAGTCTTTTACTGCATAGTAACTACCGAGCTCCCCTTTGCGATTTTTTTCAGAAATAGGGTGGATAGGCATAAACCAAAGGATATCCACACCGAGGTCTTTGAGACGAGGAAGTTGTTTAACAAAGTCGTTGATTGTGCCTTCGGGGGTGAATTGACGAAGGTTTACCTCATAAATTACAGTATTGCGACTCCACTCGGGGTGAGTAACCGAAGTGCGTGCGGGTGTAGTAGCCACAGCTTCTACGCTACCGGTTAAGCCCACAAGCGCAACCACACCAGCAATCATTGATTTCAAAATATTTTTACACATAAATATAGGGTATTAGTTAATATTTAATACATTGTTTCGATGGTAACAAATTTAATTATGATTTTGCGATAAAACAATATTGTGAATAGAGAAAATTATATAATATTCCTAAAATTGAGTTGTGTGAAGTGTTGTAGTTAATGAAAAGTGTTGTAATTTTGAGAAAAATAAAATTTGATATAATGGAATCGATAAAGGAGATATATAAGATAGGTATTGGTCCATCAAGTAGTCACACTATGGGACCAAAACGTGCTGCAGAACGTTTTTTGGCTCGTAATAATGGAGCAAAAAGTTATAGAATAACACTTTACGGTTCGCTTGCGGCAACAGGAAAAGGTCACTTAACTGATAAGGCTATTCTTGATGTGCTTGAACCAGTGGCTGCGACAGAGATTGTGTGGCAACCCGATATTTTCCTTCCATTTCACCCTAATGCAATGAAGTTTGAAGCGATTGATGTCAATGGTAATGTTGTTGATGACTGGACTGTGTATTCAATAGGTGGTGGCGATATTATGGAAGAGGGAGAATCGCGTGAACACAATCATGTGTATGAGATGACTCGCATTGCTGATATTCAAGCATGGTGTGAAAAAACAGGGCATAATTATTGGGAATATGTTGACCAATGTGAAGGTCCTGAGGTGTGGGAATATCTTCGCGAGGTGTGGCAAGTGATGAAAGAGGCTGTTGAACGAGGTCTCGAGGCTGAGGGTGCTTTGCCTGGTGGACTTGGTGTGCGTCGTAAAGCTGTGTCATATTATGTTCATGCACAAGGTTATTCGGGTAGCCTAAAAAGTCGTGGATTAACTTATGCTTATGCTCTTGCAGTGAGTGAAGAAAATGCTGCTGGTGGAAAGATTGTAACTGCCCCCACATGTGGGTCGTGTGGTATTGTGCCTGCTGTATTATATCATCTTCACACATCAAAAGGATTCTCTGAAGAACGTATCTTGCGTGCTCTCGCCACTGCGGGAATCTTTGGAAATGTAGTAAAAACTAATGCATCGGTATCGGGTGCAGAGGTGGGCTGTCAAGGAGAGGTGGGAGTAGCGTGTGCAATGGCTGCCGCTGCTGCCAACCAACTATTTGGAGGTTCTCCTGCGCAAATTGAATACAGTGCTGAAATGGGACTTGAACACCACTTAGGATTGACTTGCGACCCAGTGTGTGGTCTTGTGCAAATACCATGTATTGAGCGTAATGCAATGGCTGCAGCGCGAGCCCTTGATGCCAACCTGTATTCGCAAATATCTGATGGTAAACACACCGTTACATTCGACCGCATTGTAGAGGTGATGAAACAAACAGGTCACGATCTCCCAAGTCTATACAAAGAAACAGCCCAAGGAGGCTTGGCAGTGATACATTAGGCAATTTATAACTGATAATTAAAAATTAAAAGCGCTATGAAAATGGCGCTTTTATAGGTTTTTGTCGATTATTTTTTTCAATACAAGGGGTGTTTCAGGTCCCATATTGAAGATGAGATCAAGGATTGTGAGATTAGGGATAAAGCCGTGTTGTATGGCTCTCACTTGATAGTATTCCACTGGAGTGGCGAGGTTGAAATCGTCGTTTCGGTGGTCTTTTATCGTTGGAGTGCCGTTGTTGAGTTTTTCATATTCTTTGGCAGAGAGTTCGTAGCGAATGTTACTATCAATACCAGCAATGCGACGGATAATTGAGTCAATTCCAAGATTGAAATCGAGCAGAGATTCGGGTTGAATGCCATCGCGAGGTTGCAAGTATGGCATAAATTCGTCAATATAGTATTCAAAAAATGGCGTGCGTCCGTAGGCCGACCATAGTGCTACTTTGTGAATATTCCACCAACCTCCATGCGCCGACACTCCTGCGTCGTTCCATGTTGCCCCTATGCGAGGTTTAACAATGGGCACTGTGAGGGTGAGGCGTCCATTTACGTCGGCAATATCGTAGCGATGCATGAGTTTGCGTCGCTTATCAAAGCGACATTCTCTATCAATTACTACATTTTTGTGACTCGCTAATAGTGCATAATAACCAATGCTACCACACATTGCTGGTGGTAGCACAAGGATTGTATTGTTATATTTTATGAGAGGTGATGACATTAATTTTTGTCGGGATTGGCGCTTTTGAATATGCGGTTCCAACGGATACCTCCGTTGAACAAGTTTTTGTCTTTGTCGAATGAGATGAGTACAACCATAGGAGTTCCTACAATGTGGTCTTCAGGAACAAATCCCCAGAAACGCGAGTCGAGCGAATTGTCGCGATTATCGCCGACCATAAAGTAGTAGTCCATTTTGAATGTGTATTTATCGGTAGGAACGCCTCCGATATACGCTTTTCCATCTTTGAAATAAGCGTCGTAGTTGTGTTCGTAGTTGCGAATACAGCGATTATAACGAAGCCAATTGTCTTCATTGAGTTCGAATGTCATACCTTTCTTAGGAATGATAAGTCCCTCTTCGCCACCATAGTTATAACTTGTCCATGAGTTAGAAACGACATCGGGGAAAAGATGTTCAACACGTCCAAGTGTTGATTCGCTCATGCGTTCAATCTTCGTAACATTGCTATTGGTTTTAAGAGATTCTACCATCGCTTCGGTAAGAGGAGGCATGTAGATAGGATAATTTAAGTTATATCCCGATGAAATCAGACCGTTAACAACTTCGGGGTCAGAGAAATCGGCCATAATACGATCGTCGATTGCTACACCTATATTCTCCCATTCAAGGTCGGTAAAAGGAGTTTTTGTTTGAACGAGATAGTTAAATTGCACATTTTCAGGTTGTTTTTGTGCTTCGTCGTTGATGTATATTACTCCGTTTTTGATTTGAAATTTATCGCCAGGGAGTCCAACGCAGCGTTTTACATAGTTTTCACGGCGGTCAACAGGGCGATATATGATTTCACCAAATTGTTCCTTATTGTATTTGATAAAATCTCTACCAACCATTTTTACTAGAGTGTAGTAATCGGGGTTAGTAATTTTTGTGAGAGTTGTATCGCCAGCAGGGAAGTTGAAGACTACGATGTCGCCCAATTCCACGTTACGCAATCCTTTTAATCGGCGATATTCAAGATTTGGACTGTCTAGATAACTTTTTGTGTTTACAACGGGGAATGTGTTGTGTACCAATGGGAAATGTACTGGAGTCATAGGCACACGAGGACCATATACCATCTTATTTACCCATAGATAGTCGCCAATCAATAGTGATTTTTCGAGCGAAGAAGATGGAATTTGGTAGTTTTGTCCAATAAATGAGAATACAAAATAAACCAAGACTAATGCATATACGATAGCATCAACCCAACTCATCACTGTTCTTACAACCTGATTTTTGCTCTTTTTCCACCAGCTAAAGGGGATAAAACCAGTGATATATATGTCAAACAATAAAAAGACGAAGATTGATAACCACCAATCACCCATCCATGCCACCCAACCAAGGTATAGAAGGGTAACCAAGCCAAATCTTATCCAACGAGTAAGTTTTATATCCTTTACTCGGCTTTTTATCTGTTCAAGAATAGAGTTAAAAGTCATATTATTTAATATCAAGGAGATGTGAGTTTTTGATTAATCCGTGCATAAGTTGGTCCATAGTGAGGAATCCCTTGCGACCACATACCCACTCGGCAGCAACAACAGCCCCGAGAGCAAACCCTTCGCGACTCTTTGCCTTGTGTTCGATAGTGATTGTATCAACAGCCGAATCCCAAGCAATGATATGAGTGCCTGGCACTTCCCCTTCACGTTCATGATAGATGGGAAGAGATGTTGAGGGCGCATTTTTATCTTCAGTCCAAGAGTCAATACGTCCAACCTTTTCAATCAAACCTTCGGCAAGAGTGATGGCTGTGCCACTTGGGTGATCGAGCTTATGAATGTGGTGAATTTCGGTCATTGAAGGGGTGTATTCATTGAAATTATCCATCAACTGACCGAGATATTTGTTGAGAGCAAAGAATAGATTTACTCCAAGGCTATAATTTGATGTCCAGAAGAAAGTTGCCTTTCCCTCATCACAAAGAGCTTTGATTTCAGGCATGCGAGCAGTCCATCCTGTACTTCCCGATACTACGGGTATACCTTGAGCAAATGCCTTATAGTAGTTATCAACGGCCGTAGCGGGAGTCGTGAATTCTATAGCCACATCAGCGCTACGAAAAGCATCGCTATCAAAATCTTGTGGGTTATCAATGTCAATAATTGACACAATTTCGTGTCCACGATTGAGGGCAATACGTTCGATAGTCTTGCCCATCTTTCCATATCCTATTAATGCTATTTTCATTCTATGCAAAAGAGTGTTATGTGCACATAAGTTGTTTTGTGCATCAAAAATTTCTACAAATTTACAACATCTAAACGAATATCACACACAAAACGTTTGAAAACCACTTATGTTTGTGAAATAAAAGTTGATTATATGAGTAAAAGTGCGAATGTAATTTTAAAATAGTGGCGTTGTAAAAATAGAGATAAATGATTATTTTTGTGGTATGATAATTAAATGATATATACTTAGTAAGGATATAGAAAGATTATGAACAAGAAACTTTTGGTAGTGGGTGCCGGTGGGTTTATCGGTGGTTTTATTGCTGAGGAGGGTTTGCGTCGTGGCTTCGAGACTTATGTGGCTGTACGCGAATCTACATCTCGTCGTTATCTTACCGATTCACGATTGCATTTTGTTGTGCTAGATTATGATAATGAGGAGGCGATGGCTCAATCGCTCAAGGATGCTCTGCCCGAAGGGGAGAAGTGGGATTTTATTATCTACAATCTCGGTGCTACCAAGTGTGCCAATTTCTTCTTCTTTAATCTCATTAACTATACCTATCTTCGCAATTTTGTTGAAACGTTGCATGCGATTGATAAGGTGCCACATCGTTTCTTGTATATGAGTAGTCTTAGTGCATTGGGTATGGGCGATGAGAAAAATTACACTCCGATCTCGTCTAAAACTATTCCTAACCCCAATACTCGCTATGGATTGTCAAAGATAAAAGCTGAAACCTATCTTGAAACGGTTGAGAATTTCCCATATATAATTTTCCGACCCACGGGTGTATATGGTCCACACGAGCAAGATTATCTGATGATGATAAAGAGCATTGATTCGCATATCGACGTCGGTATGGGATATCGTAAGCAGTTGCTCACATTTATTTATGTAGAAGATTTGGTTAATGCTATGTTTGATGCCTACGAGGCGGGTGTAGTGAAGAAGAAATACATCATTTCGGAGGATAAAAGCTATACACAAAAGGAGTTTCGTGATATAGTAGCTCGTGAATTGGGCGTTAAGTGGGTTCTTCCATTGAAATTGCCTATGTGGGTAGTGTATATCGCATCGTATGTGGCTGAAAAATGGGCTGCAGCGCAGATGAAGGCAAGTACACTCAATCGCGATAAGTTTAAGATTATGAAGCAACGCAATTGGTCGTGCGACGTGAGTGAAGCGAAGCAAGATTTCAATTTCAATCCTCAATTTTCACTTGAAAAGGGTGTAAAAGCCACAGTGGCAGCATATCTTGAGGAGAAAAAGCGTGCAAAAGAGAATAAGAAGAAAAAATGAACGAGAATACCGAAAAAAAGAAATTTCCATTGTGGGTAAAGATTATAATCATTCTCTCTACTTTGCCCGTTGTAATGTTGCCTGTGGTTATTACTAATTGCAGTGTGGCACAATATGAGGATATAAAGATGTTCCTGTTCTTCTATCCCTTTTATGTATTTGCTTCAGCAATTATGGCGTGGATAAGTTATCGCCAACGTCCTGATGTAACAGCAATACTTATCATATTGCAACTCCTTTCGCATGTGGCAATATGGATGCTCCCCACTGCAATATAGCCGTGAGGAGTTACCTATTTATATCTTTAATTAGAGTTTGTGGATTAGTGTTAGTCCGTCGCGAAGAGGTAGTATTACTTTTTCAACGCGAGGGTCTTTGGCTATCATATCGTTAAATTCAAGGATGCCGAGAGTCTGTGGATCGCGAGGGTTCTCTTCAATTACTTTACCATCCCAAAGGGTGTTGTCGGCAAGAATGAAACCACCTTTACGTACTCGAGGTAATATCATGTTGTAGTAATCAACATAGTTGCGCTTGTTGGCATCAATAAATACGAGGTCAAACTCCCCCTCAATCGTAGGCACAATTTCCATAGCATCGCCAATGTGTAGATGCATGCGATTGGCATAGGGTGATGCATTGAAGCGTTCCAAGATGAAATCTTCTATTTCATCGTCAATCTCAACAGTGTGAAGTACGGCATCTTCGGGCATACCTTCAGCGAAGCAAAGTGCTGAATAACCAGTAAATGCGCCAAGTTCGAGAATGCGTTGAGGACGAATCATGCGTGTAAACATCTTGAGAATACGCCCTTGAAGGTGTCCTGAACACATGCGCGAATAGAGATGATATACATGTGTGTCGCGATTGAGCTGACGCATCATCTCGGGTTCGGCATCAATATGATTGAGAATATATTCTTCTAATTTTTCTTGCATAAGATGAGTGCTATAAAGATAAAATGGCTTCAATGCCAAGTCGATAGCTATTCATGCCAAATCCAGCAATCACGCCATGACACACACCTGAAATCATCGAGTGATGACGCACATCTTCGCGTGCGTGAACGTTAGAAATATGTACTTCAATTACGGGAACATTGATGGCTGAAATAGCATCGGCAATAGCGAGTGAAGTGTGGGTATATGCACCAGCGTTAAGAATAATGCCGTCTAATTGTGGATCAAAACCCACTTGGTGGAGTTTGTCGATAATATCCCCTTCATGGTTGCTTTGAAAATAATCAAGGGTGCAATAGTTGATATACTTCTCACGCAAAGTATCCAAGTAAGAAGTCATTGACTCATTGCCATAAATACCAGGTTCTCTCACTCCAAGAAGGTTGAGATTAGGTCCGTTTATAATTAAAATGCGTTTCATCTCTCCACGATTTTTTGATTGTTGATTACAAAGATACAAGATAATTGATAATAATTGGTGAAAAAATGGCACTTTTACCATAATTCGCCACTCCGAATTCCTAAAATAGTGTCAATTGAGGATCAAGGAGGCGGAATGATTGGCGATGGTGCTCGGTAGCGCCATATTCAGCTATGGCTGCACGATGAGCCTTTGTGGGGTAGCCTTTGTTTACGTCCCAACCATATTGAGGGAACTCTTCGTGTAGTCGCACCATGCATTCATCACGATGTGTTTTGGCGAGGATTGATGCGGCTGCTATATTACCAAAGCGTCCGTCGCCTTTTACGAATGTTTGCCAAGGAATATCGCCGTAGGGCTTGAATCGGTTGCCATCTACGATAATTGCACCAGGAACGATACTTAATCCATCGAGGGCGCGGTGCATGGCAAGAATAGATGCGTTGAGAATGTTTATTTTATCTATTTCTTGAGATGTCACAATGCCAACAGCCCATGCCAACGCCTTGGCTTCGATGATAGGGCGAAGTTTCTCACGCTTTGCTTCGGTAAGTTGCTTAGAGTCGTTGAGTAATGGATGGTGAAAGTCGTCGGGAAGAATCACTGCTGCCGCATAAACAGGACCAGCAAGGCAACCTCGTCCGGCCTCGTCGCAACCAGCCTCATATCGTCCCGAAATATAACAAGTGTCGAGCATCAATAGTGTAGTTTATCATCAATAATAGAACAAAGGTAACGAAAAAAGGTGATATTAGGAGGTAAATGATATAAAAAGATAACCCCTCGCAAGTCGTAAAGCGAGGGGTCATGATGTTTATTTGAGGTTGATGATTAAGCGAGAGCTTCAATGTTGCGAGGGTTGAGTAGTTGTTTACCTTCGGGGGTATACATATACTCAATGCGATCGGCATAAGCCTTTTCGATTTTACCACGCACCATCTTCATTGTGCTATTAATCATTTGATTTTGTTCGCTAAATGGCTCAGCAAGAACAGCGAAACAAGTTGGCAACCAGCGGTCGGGGAACATTGTTTCGTGAACGCCACCTTTCTTGAACATTGCCACATCACCTTCAATGAGTTTCAACGCTTCGATGCGACCCTCTTCGGTGCCGAGCGAAAGACCCTTTTCAGCGAGTGTACGTTTCAAATAATCTTTATTAGGCACAATCACAGCAGTAGTGTATTGTGATTGGTTGTTATAAAGCATCACTTGGTCGATTGATGGAGCGAGTTGTACCATTGCTTCTTCGATACCTTCGGGACTGTATTTTTCGCCGTCGCTTGAGATAAGAAGACTTTTGAAACGACCTTTAACATAGAGCAATCCCTCTTTGGTCATATAACCGAGGTCACCTGTGTAGAGATATCCATCGCGTACTGTTTCGGCGGTTGATTCTGGGTTTTTCCAGTATCCAGCCATCACGTTTTCGCCTTTAACAACGATTTCACCCATTTCTCCGAGTGGCAATTCGTTGCCTTTATCGTCGCAAATCTTCAAGTCGATAGGTTTCACAAGTTTACCACTTGAACCGAAACGATATTTTTCAGGACCATTAGAAGAGATTACTGGAGTAGCCTCAGAGAGGCCATATCCTTGATACATAGGCATACCTACACCTACATAGAATTTTTGCAAGTCTTTGTCGAGCAAAGCACCACCACCGATGAAGAAACGCATTTCGCCACCGAAGTTGTCGCGCACTTTAGAGAAGATGAGTTTGTCAAATAGTGCAACGAGTGGTTTCAAGAAAATGCGCAAGCCTTTGCCATCAAGGTTGCTATCGCCAAAGTAAATTTGTTTTACCTTAAGACCGAAGTTGAAAAGGCGTTCGGTTGTTTTGCCTTTAGCGCGAATTGCTTGTTCAATATTTTTCTTAAATGTTTTAGCAAGAGCTGGAACACTAAGAATGAAATGAGGTTTAACCTCTTTGATATTAAGAGGGATATTTTTGAGAGTTTCAAGAGGAGTTCTACCCACTTGCACTGTAGCGGCAGTAGCACCTTGTGCCATCATGATGTAGAAACCTACAACGTGAGCAAAGCAGTGGTCGAGAGGGAGAATGATAAGAGTGCGCCATGTTTCGTCAATGTCAACGAGTGTGAGAGATTGCTCAACATTGGCAGTATAATTACGATGTGTGAGCACAACACCCTTAGGATCGGCGGTTGTACCACTTGTGTAAGTAATAGTAGCGTAGTCGTCGTTTTGGATTGATTGAGCAACGCTTAAGAATTCTTCCATAGTGTGTGATGCGAGGAATTCATCACCCATTTTTAATACTTCTTCAAGAGCTATTTCCTTCTCTTCGTATGAATCAATAGGGTCGAAAATGATGATATTCTTTACTTCGGGAAGTTCATCTTTGATGGCACGCACTTTCTTTAATTGAGTAGCCGATACCATAATATATTTCACGTCGCCATGAGTGAGGCGGAACATGAGGTCATTTCTTTCTTCTAGTTTAATTGAAAGGGGTACGTTTATTGCACCAGCGTAGAACATTGCGAGTTCGCCAACAATCCACATGTTACGACCTTCGCTCAACAGTGCCATGGTATCACCTTTTTTCACACCGAGAGCTTGCAAACCTGCGCCAAGACGATATACTTGTTCTTTTACTTGTGCATAAGTAGTAGGTTCAAACTCTTTTTTTGTCTTTTCAAGGAGGAAAGTGTTGTTAGGATAACGCTTTACCGAAGCCTCAAATAAGTCAACGATAGTTTTTTTCATATCATTAATTTTTGGTAATTTTTTGACAAAAAATGGTCATTTACACCATTATATTGCGCAAAGTTACAAATAATTCTTAAAAAACTTTATTAAAGTGCTGAAAATCTTAAGTAAAGTCAAGAGCGTGTAGGATATATAAAAGAAAGCGACCATACCCATGGGATATAGTCGCTTATATGCTTTAGTAATAACGATGTTATGCTTTATGTTTGCGGAACCATTCTTTAACAGTGTCAACCACATTAATTATATAGTCGCCAGTGCGTTCGAGGTCGCCCACGAGGTCCATATAATAGATACCTGCTTGGTATTCGTAGTGTTGGTTGTTGATGTTTTCGATGTTAGCAATGCGCAATGAGTTGCGAAGGTTGTTGATTTCGCGTTCGTGGTTGTATGATACGATAATATCCTCTTCTCTCACATCTTCTAGATCTTCAAGAAGTACCAACATATTTTTCATTGATTTCTTCACATAAGCAAACATGCGGTCTATGTTTTCATAAATCTCATCGTTAAAAGGTACGCGACTTTCTTGTTTGCGAGCGAGAATTTTAGCTACACCAAAGCAACTGTCGCCGATGCTTTCAATTTCAGAAATGATATTGAGCATAGCTGCGATGCGTTGTTTACCTTGATTTGACAAGCGACCTTCGGCACAACGATTGAGATAGTTAGCGATTTCAATTTCCATACGGTCAGAAATCTCTTCATATTTTTCAAGACGAGAGTATAGTTTGTTGAAATCTTCGCTGCCCTCTTTAGTGTGAACAAGGTCTTGAGCCATATCTAACATGCGAGCCACGCGTTTAGCATATACGCCAATCTCTTTTTCGGCTTGTGCCATGTTCAATTCTGATGCTGCTACACGACCACTTGAAATGTAAGTGAGTTGGAATTCGTCGTCACCTCGGCGTTTGCTTGGCATGATTTTTTCTACTACTTTCACATAGAATTCAGTCATCCAAATCATAACAGAGAGGTTGATAAGGTTGAAGATAGTGTGGAAGATAGAAAGACCAAAAGAAGCCCAACCAGCCATCATTGCGATTTGCACAGGGTCGGTACCGTTTTCTTTGTTTATATAGTCATATAATTGGGTGGGGTCTCCTTGACCTAAAGAATCGGTAACCCACACAGTTAAATCGGTGAATGGAATAAACAATGCCAATGCCCAAATTGTTCCCAATACGTTAAACATCAAGTGGCACAATGCAGCACGTTTAGCGGCAAGATTTGCTCCAAGAGAGGCAATGATAGGGGTGATTGTTGTACCAATATTACTACCAAGAATCATTGCACAAGCAAGGTCGAAAGTAATCCAACCTTTAGTACACATGATTAACACGATAGCAATTGCAGCCGATGAAGATTGGATAATCATGGTTGCAATAATACCAATTGCAACAAACAATAATACCGATATATAACCCATGTCGGCATATTGAGTTAAGAATCCAAATATTTCGGGACTTGATTTTAGGTCGGGAACATTAGCTTCAATCCAGTCAAGACCAATGAATAGCAACGCAAAACCTAAGATGATTTCGCCAATAGATTTGCGACGGCTATGGCTTGAAAATAGTAGAGGAATACAGAACGCAATAATAGGAATTGCAAATGCACCGATATCTACCTTAAACCCAAATAGTGTGATAATCCATGCTGTTGCAGTCGTACCTACATTGGCACCCATAATCACTGCTACTGATTGGGCAAGAGTCATCAAACCTGCGCTTACGAAACTTACAACCATCACGGTTGAAGCCGAAGAGCTTTGAATTAATGCTGTGATTGAAAAACCGGTGAGTGCTCCAGTGAAACGATTTCGAGTCATTGCGCCTAAGATATTGCGCAAACCATTCCCTGCTGCCTTTTGGAGACCTTCACTCATAAGAGTCATACCATAAAGGAAAATTCCTACGGCTCCGAGCAGTGTGAGAAAGTCTAATAAACTATAGTCCATTGTTGTATATAAAATGAGATAATAATCTTTTCTCTATGTGAGCAAAATTTTGCCCACACAAAGATATAATAATTATTGTAAAATCACACCAATGAAAAATATTTAAGGACAAAAAAAGAGAGTGTACCTATGAAAAGTACACTCTCAATACTATGATTTTTTATTCCATATCTTGGCAAGGTAACCAAAAATTAAGGAACAAAGGCAGCTCGCTCCCAACTCTGCATAAATTTAGTGTTGTGTTGTTACGCTAATAGGTTCAATTTCTCGGCAATGACAGCCTTAAAACCCTCTTTCATTTCGTCTGGCAAGAAAGAGAGGTCAATAAACTCAAACCATTTTTCTTTAGTTTTCGCAAATTT
>JAFYSL010000092.1 GCA_017559355.1 Muribaculaceae bacterium | reverse complement strand
GTTGCTGGTCAAGACGACGATGGCAACGGCTATATCGACGACGTATATGGTTGGAACTTCTGTACTAACTCAAAAGATATTTATCCTCATGCTCACGGTACACACGTAGCCGGAACTGTTGCCGCTGTAAACAACAACGGCATCGGTGTGTGTGGTATCGCAGGTGGTGATGGTTCTTTTGATAGTGGTGTAAAGATGCTATCTTGCCAAGTGTTTGACTCACGTTCAGGCTCGGGCGAAGGCGACTTTGCTGCAGCGATTGTTTATGCTGCTAACAATGGGGCTTCTATTGCTAACTGTTCGTGGGGTTGGGGCATGCCCGACTACTACGAGCAAGATGTGCTTGACGCTATCGACTACTTTATTGCAAATGCAAGTAGCGACAATCTTAATGGTGGCGTGATGTTCTTCGCAACTGGTAACGACGGAGCAACAGGCAACTACTACCCTGCTTGTTACGACAAAGTTGTAGCAGTAGGTTCTATGACTTCTGATTTCACTATCGCGCCATATTCTAACTATGGTTCATGGGTCGACATCGTAGCTCCTGGTGGTCTTCTCGACTTTGGCGATGTTCATGGCGTGTTGAGCACACTCCCCGGCAACCAATATGGGTTCAACGAAGGTACTTCAATGGCCACTCCTCACGTCACAGGTATTGCAGCGCTCCTTGTTTCGCAACATGGCAACGCAACAACTCCTGCCGAAACGATGCGCCAACAAATCATCACTTCGGTCAACGATATCTACAAATACAACCCTGGCGCCGAAGGTCTTCATGGTGCAGGTTATATTGATGCGCACAAAGCGCTTCAAATGACAGGTAGTGATACTGCCCCCGAAAAAGTTGAAACATTTACTGCACTTGCTGCACAAGACAACATCACTATCGGTTGGGTTATCCCTAATGCCTCCGACAACAATGTCAACTACCACTTGTTGTACTACAGCACCGAAGAATTTGATACTACGAGCAATTTAACAAGCATCAACAAAGTATCAATCGACACTAAATTCCTATCTTCGGGCGACACTACAACTTATGAATTGACAGGCCTTCAACCATTGACAACTTACTATCTTGCAATGCAGGCCGTAAACCGTTGGGGTAATGCCTCAGAACTTTCTCCTGTTGTAATAGCTACAACAAATGCAGGTCCTAAAATGTCTGTAAACAAGACATCATTGTCATACACCGTTAAGCCTGATGCTCAAGGTGAAGCAACATTCACAATTAGCAACGAAGATGAAGGTCTTTTGAAATGGGACGCTTATGTAGCAACAACACAACACACTATCGCTACTCGTTCGGTCGAAAAAGCTACACCTGGCGCAGTAAGCAACTACAAAGGCAAAATCGGCATCAAACCTTTTGTTGCTAACACTTTATTCAAGACTACCGACTATATCGCGGATGAATATCCTATCGACTTCAAATATTATTCAATGATTTATGCCTCTATCGGTGATGAAGACCTGTCATTACCTAACTCTATGGCACAATGGTTCTACGTTGATAAAGATAAATATCCCGAAGGGTTCAACCTCACAGCTGTAAAAGTTACAAGCTACTATGGTTCTAACCCAACTTTCCAAATCTACAAAGGTAGCAACATCTCCAACACAACCCTTCTTCAAGAGTTTAATCCATCTTTCTACTCTGACGGTGCAATGAAACTCACCGAGCAAATCTACTTTGCTCCAGGCGAATCTTTCTGGGTAGTGGTACACTTCCCTGGAGGTCAAAGCGGATATCCTCTTGGTCTTGCTACGGTTGAAGATGCTATTTACTCTGGCTACTCTTATATGAGTAACGACATGGGTAAAACATGGCACACTCTGGCCGAAGCACTTCATGGTTCTTCATACGAGTCTATTAGCAACGAAGCAGGTTGGGCAATCACAGCAGTGAGTCAAAACCCAGCTTGGGATAAGATTATCTCTCTTTCTCCAGCTTCAGGACAAATTAAATATGGAGAAAAACAAGATGTAGTTATTTCTAACGATGGTCAACCACTTGTTAACGGCACATACAAATTCAATCTTCACTTCAACACTAACGAGAGTGAAAAGAATTCAAAAGTTATTCCTGTTACAATGACCGTAAGTGGCTATGCTCCCGAAATGTCACCTACTAAAGTTATAAACTTCGATAACCTCCTCGTAGGCGAAAGCAAAACTATCACAGTTGAGGTATTCAACGAAGGCTACGGCATGTTTGGAAACTCTGGTTCATTGAGTGACAATTACATTTCATCTACGTCAGAACATTTCAAAGCTCCTACATATATTAGTGGAGGTTTTCCTGCTCGTTCTTACAAGACATTTGATGTAGTTTACGCTCCTCAATCGGCAGGGAGTCACACTGGTTGCATTGTGTTCAAACACTCTGACGGGACAGAATTCAAAGTAACCGTAACAGGCGTTGCAACCGACCCTGCAAAGATTGAAATCACTCCCGATACAATAGCTGTTGGCGTTCTTGATGTTGACTCAACTGCTATCACAAAAGAGTTTGCAATCAGTAACACTGGTAACTATCCATTGGAGTTTGTATTCCCTAAATTCTCTAACCGTCAACTCGAAAATCAAGGTAAAGCAGCACATAAATTTGGTTATGTAGCAGCCAATAACCTCAATGGTGCAACTTCATTTGAATATGATGGCAACCCAACTCTCATTGGTGGCACTAACATCACATCTTCATTTGACGACAACACCTACTTGTCAAAACAAATCGCACTCGGTTTTGAATTCCCATTCTATGACAAAGGTTACGACTATGCTTATATTACAAGCTATGGTGGTATAGCATTTGGCACAGGCGAATATGCTTACCGTAGTCCATTGACCGAAAGCGCATATGGTCTTGAAGGTGTTCCTTACATCTCGGCTTATGGTTCCCAATTAGCTATGGGACCTCAATCAAAAGTTGAGTATGCAAAACAAGATGGCAAATTCGTGGTGAAATACACCGATGTTTTGGCTTTGGTATATGACCAAGAATACACTCCTATCTCATTCCGTATTGCACTCTCGGCAAATGGTGATATCGAGATATACTACGACAACTACGATCCTGCAACAATGAATCTTTTCCAATCAGGCTCAACACTCTACTGTGGTATTCTCGACAAAGAGGGCAAAGACCCATTGACACTCACCTCGTACGAAATTGCCGACTTCTGGGAAACAAACGCCGACCCTGCAGGCTATGTATATAAATATTTCACCAACAAAACAGCGGTGAAATTCATTGCTCCTAAACCTAACTTCATCACTGCACTGACTCCTTCATATGGTATTGTTAATCCAGGTGAAAGTGTCAACGTTGCTGCTACGCTTAAGGCTAATGCTACGATGTATGCTGGCGAAACCTACAACAATCTTGTATTGATGAGCAACGACCCATATAATGGAACTTCGTATGTGCGTTTTGAAGCTAGCATCTCTGGCGAACAGCTACAACCTAAATCTGTGGTCGACATCAACACCCTCGACTTTGGCGATGTGTTCCGCACATCAGTAGCTCAACTTCCTGTCACTGTTAAGAACTCAGGTCAAGACACCCTCTCAATAAACAAAGCATTTGTCTCAAAAAATCTCTTTAGTGTTGACTTTACTGAAACTGTAGTTATTGCTCCAGGCATGTCAAAAGATATTATCGTTACATTGCCTACTGAAAAAGAAGGAGTAGTTTCTGACAATCTCTGCATTGAAACTGAGACTGGAGATCATTGGGTTACTCTTTTAGGTAAAGTAATCGGTTGTCCAAATGTAGATTTGAGTTCATATTCATTATCTTACAAATTAGCAAGTGGAGCTCCATTAAATAACAACTTCACAATTACTAACTCAGGTAATGAAACACTAACCTATTCTATCACTCCGAATCCTGAATATTTCTCATTCAATGACTACAACGAAGATGCAAATGTAGCTTATTCTTATAGCGCATCAATTGACGATCCTAATGTTACATTCAACTGGATCGACATTGAATCTTCTGGTCTTGGAGAACAGAAAAATTTCACGTACTATTATAATCATGACTATGTTGAAGTCGAGCTTCCTTTTGAGTTTCCATACTATGGTAAAAAATACAACAAAATGTATATCTACAACACAGGATTCGTGTCATTCACTAAACGCAACGACGACAAAGTGTGGCCAGAGCCTCCTGCTGAATTCCCTGCAGGAACTATTTATACCAACATCATCGCACCTTATTGGGGTCTCCACACTTGCGACCAAAGTAGGACTGCGGGTACTTACCACTATATGAATAACGATGAGGTTATCGTTTCATGGATGGAATATGGCAACTCTATGAACTCGGGCGTTTGTTTTCAACTTATTATGAAAGAAGATGGCTCGTTCAAATATCAATACAAACCTTTCAGCGACTACGCTGTAATCTCTGGTGTATTTGGTCTGGCTGGTCTTTCTAATGAAGATGGTAGCGAGGGTTTGAAACTTCCTGAACGCTATGTTACATTCAACAACGCTGTTCAATTCTACCCTGTTGTAGAAAACAATATTATGGCCGAAGATAGTCGCACTATTGATATCGAATTCGCCACCAACAAATTGGCCGGAGAATACTCTTCTAACATTGAGATTAATACCAACGTTCCCCAAAACGAAACTATTAAAATCCCTATCAAATTGTCAATTACAGGTGAGGCAAAACCAGTATTCCCTACTGATTCTATCATCGTTGAACGCGTTCTCGGACACTTCGACGACCCATCAGCTGGTCCCCTCACTGCTATGGGCGCTAACTATGAAGCTTGCTTCTACATCGAAAACAAGGGCACGGCTCCATTCTCTATCAGCCATATCAAAAACGGAGGGCCAAGTCTATATGACGAGTGGTTTGACCAATACTATCCATTGTTTAACACCTACTACGAAGCCAACGAAATCGACTGGATTACAGGTGAGCCTACCGGAAACAAAACATGGACTCAATACCCCGATTACACCCCAATCACTATTGGTACCACTCCTCAAGGAATTTCAATCCCAGTGTTGTACGACATCGCTAACCAAGCAGGCGTCTACGACATACCTTTGACATTCTACTACAACGACACCGACGAGGCAGTGGTTAACGTGCGCTTCATCGTCACACCTGCACCTCAACTCGCTCTCGACAAAGAGGAAATTCGAGTAAGCAATGCGACAAATGATTTTGTTGGAACTGATTCAGTTTCAATCAGCAACAATGGAGAATATCGTCTTACTTACGAGCTCCGCCTTGACCCAACTGGTGTAGGTGAGCAAAGTTCAACTGATAATAATGGCGGTATAGCTCCAGCTTCTACAGCTAAGAAAGTGCGCACTCTCACTGCTGAAGCTGACTCTGCACTCCGTCAAAACATCTTCACTCCTATGAAACCTTTCGAGAAAGAAGTATCAATACTTGATGCTCCTCAAGACTTTGCTTATCGCAACATTCTCTACTATCCTACAATCTCAGGCAACAACACTACTTACCAATATGGCACAGGTAACACATTTAGTAAATACAAAGCTGCCACCTACTATGTTGCTCCTAAAGAAGGATTCAACCTTTCACATATCTACACTGCTACTTATCTTAACGATCTCACAGATGTTGATATAACGGTTGAGATTATTAAGGGTAATGATCCTGAAGGCACTACCATCCTTGGCAAAAGCACATTCCACATCGACGAAATGGAAAGCGCAAGCTTCCTTATAATACCTCTCGACCACGCTGTTTACATGGCTCCTGGTCAAGAATTCTATGTAGTAATCACCTACCCTGCTGGTGTAGAATATCCTGCCTACCTCTCTTATAAAGAAGAAGGTGTGGAATCAAATCGCTTCATGGGCTTTGTTGAAGGATATGGATGGTTTGACTTAGCCACAATGTTTGAAGACCAATATGGCTCATTGGGTTACCTCATGACATGTCTTGAAACAAAAGAAGGTAACTCTTGGGTTAAAATGCTCAATCCTAATAGCGATAATGCAGGTGTAATCAATCCAGGAGAATCTCTCAACGTGAAATTCCAATTTTGCGCCGAAGATGCTCCTATGGATAAAGACAACAAGGCTGTTCTTGTTATTAAGAGCAACGATCCTAACCAACCTATAGTAAACTTCCCTATCGTTCTCGATAAAAACGCTGCTCCTTCAGTCTCTGCTCCTTCAAGCATCATATATGCTAAAGAAGGCGCGTTGACCAAGATTGAATTCAACGTTATTGACCCCGAAAATGATGACTTCACAGTGCGACTCGACGACAATGCCAACATCGCAAAACTCTCAATTATCACACACGACGAAAACACCATTTTAGAACTAAACAACAACGTTGCTACAATTCAAAATGCACCTCTGGGAGTAAAAGCCATTGCTATGCTCACCCCCGAATTTGGTTCGGCTGGCGACTACGCATTGACACTCACTGCTACCGACTGCCATGGCAACGAAAGTTCTGCATCGGCACGCTACCTCATTGAACGCGTCAACCGTGCGCCTCGTGTGACTGCCACCGACGACTATATGACAATGATGGCAACAACCACATCTGATATCATTTCGTTTGCCGACTTCTTCGAAGATGCCGACGGTGACCAACTCACATATCGTCTCTCTGTGTCAAACAGCGACATCGTTACCGCCTACACAGCCAACGAGAGCGTGATATTCCAGGCAAACGAAGTTGGCACTACCATCGTCTATATCACAGCAACTGACCCAATGGGAGCTTCGGCCACCTACGCATTCGAACTCGAAGTAACGAAATTCAACAGCGTTGAAAACATATTGACTGACACACAAGTCAACGTGTTCCCCAATCCTGTAATTACAGCACTCAACGTTACATGTGGTTTCAACTGCAATGCTACCAACTACTGCATCTATGGTGCAAATGGTGCTGTTGTTTACAACAAAACAACTTCATGCATCAGCGGTCAAGCACATGTGATTAATGTTGACAACCTCCCTGCCGGTCTTTACCTTCTTAAAATAACTACCGAACAAGGAGTTGCAAACTATCCTATTATTAAAAAGTAATTCTAAACATGTAGGTCTACAATACAATAAATCCTTTCAATGGTGGCGTTCAATAGAGCGTCACCGTTTCTATTTTACTCTTATTAAGCACTTAAATTCTCGAAATTTTGTTTTTAGGCAGATATTAACTACTTTTGCAAAGTTATAGTCTAATTTTAGATTGTAACTCATGGAAAATTACTTACAAAACAAAAAACTAACAAAAATATAAACCATGCAAAAATTTAACAAGTGGCTTATTTTAGCCCTTCTCCTCACATTTATTTCAAATAATTTATGGGCTGCCGATGTCGCTCCCAAACGTGAATTTCGCTCGGTGTGGATTGCTACTGTAGCAAACATTGACTGGCCAAAGCAAAAAGGCAACTCTACAAGCGTTATTGCACAACAAAAAGCCGATCTTCTTGTTTATATCGAACGTATGCAAGAGATGAATCTCACCACAATCTGTTTCCAAGTGCGAAGCATGTGCGACGCAATGTATGAATCAAGCTATGAGCCTTGGTCAAGTTATCTCACCGGTACTCGTGGCAAAGATCCAGGTTGGGACCCTCTACAATATTGTGTTGATGAATGTCACAAACGCGGTATCGAAGTTTATGCATGGGTAAACCCATATCGCTGGGCAAGTAGCGGTTCTTTGTCTCAATGGAACACAGCTTTTGACACCGAAATTAAAAATAAAGATTGGCTCATCACCAATGGCACTTTTACTGTGCTTAACCCAGGGTTAGATGAGACTCGCGAACATATCGTGAAAGTGTGTAAAGAGATTATCGAAAAATATCCTGTTGAAGGTATGATTTTCGACGACTATTTCTACCCATCAGGTAGCACATCAGAAGGTAGCGACGCTCCCGACTATCAATTATGGAAGAATAGTGGCACAAAACTTTCAATTGGCGACTGGCGTCGTTTGAACGTTGATAATATGATTACCGACGTGTATAACATGGTGCAAGAAACTCGTCCTGAAGTGCGTTTCGGTCTAGCTCCTCCAGGAACTGCCGGCGCATCAGCAAGCAAATATGGATTGTCAATATGGCCCGGTGGTTATGACACTCAATACACTTCGCTTTATTCCGACCCTCTTTCTTGGATGAATAAAGGTATCGTTGACTATATGTCACCTCAAATCTATTGGCACAACGACCACTCAATGGCATCGTTTGGCAAGATTTCAAATTGGTGGTATAGTCTTGCAAAACACTTTAAAAATGTTCATTGTAGCGTGAGTGTCAACATCTATGACCTCAACCAAGCAATGGGGTATCAAGAAGACCTCAAAAACACTCAAGCTCACTGGGAAGAACACGTTTATAACGTGAAACAATCTCGCCAATTTGCTGCCGATAATGGCGTTAAAGCATTTGGCTCAAACTTCTATAGCATTCAATATTTCTGTGGAACCTATAAAGAACATGGCGACTATGTGGCAAAAGAATGTTTCCCCACAAAAGCACTTGTTCCTGAGATTGATTGGAAAACTGTTACTAACTATGGCGCAGTAAACAATCTTAACTGCACAAATGGCAAACTATCTTGGAGCGCAGTAACAGGTCCTCACAAAAATACAATTATTCGTTATTCGGTTTATGCAGTGCCTTTGACTGTTAAACATGCCGATGCAGTGACCGATGATGGCATTGATGGCAAATACTTGATAGACGTTACATATTCACCTTCATTCGCTATCCCTACCGACAAACAATCAGGTTACTGGTATGCAGTATGTGTATATGATGGTTTCGGCAAAGAGCATACAGCTGCTTATGCCAACTATCCCGAGGGCAATGCTGAAAAAGTTACTCTAATTTCTCCTATCAATGGAGTTGCGATTTCTTGGGATAACGTCGAATTTACTTGGAGCGCTATCGAAAATGGCACATATGACTTATATATCTTCGACGATGCAGCTTGCTCTTCAGTAAAATATAGCCAAACTGGTCTCACTACCAATTCTGCATCTTTTGATATCAGTGACATCGCCGATTTCAAAGATAATTACACTTATTATTGGATTGTAACATCAACACAACCTGGCAAGATATCTACATCAAGCGACATTGCTTCATTCAAGAGCCCTGCTCGCACACAAGGTCCAAAACCACAACTTATTTCTCCAGAAAATGGAGAAAGCCTTGAATCAGAAGTAGTATTCAATTGGTTAGAATCTGATAATGGCATGACTAACTATCGAGTTGAAGTATCGGCTAGTGCATCATTCCCAACTTCTTCAACAAAAACATTTGTAGGCAATGGTGGAATGGTAAAAGTTGCTGCTTCTTCGATAGGTTTAGGCAAATATTATTGGCGAGTAGTAGGTAGTGGAGGAAAATTCCTTGACACTCCATCTGATGTTCGTTCATTCACAATTACATCTATCGGTGTAGGCGAATACGAAAGCGGTTATACCATTAAAGTTGACCCTGCTACATATAGCGAAAAAGAGGGCATCAGCATTGAAAATGTGTGGATGCGTTCATCAAAAACAGGGTTCAATAATATGTCATTTGCTAATAGTGGTTCTCTCAACCGCACAATGGTTGCAGTAGGCGATTTTGTTTACCTCTCTGGTCGTATAGAAAACTCTGCATCAGCAACTGCTTTCCTTGAAAAATATAGCATACACACAGGTGAACACATCGGTCGCCTTACACTCAGCAGCAATGCAACAATGAAATATTTCCCATGTAACAATGTGATGAAAGACTCTTACGACAATGTGTGCATCTCTAACCTCACATTGATGAGTCAATGTCCATTGGTTGTTCAACTTGTTGACCTTGAAACAGGCAACGTAACTGATGTGGTACGCATACAATCATCTAACTCAAAAATCTCTTCAGGACGCTTTGACCGTGTTGCTGTGATTGGTAATGTCGCAGAAGGAAACTTTACTTTGTTTGGAGTTCCTGCTAATAGCAAATATATCGTTCGTTGGACTTTTGCTAACGGCTCATACACTGAAGAAATTAAAACAGTAAGCGAATTCTATCCTACTTCAGCAACAAATTTCAGCACTGCTCCATTTGTGTTGCCTATCACTGCCGACGATATATTTGTTGATGGTGCAGCATCATCATTAACTCGCTACACATTCTCAACAGGAGCTCGTTCTGGTTCATTCTTGGCTAATCCATCGGTAGCTCCTAATAGCGATTTAAATAATGGTGGCACATTCTTCACAATTGGAGATAAAGGTTATGTAGCATACGCTTATGACGATGCTCACAACTCTGACAGTCACAAACTCAACCTTGTGCAAACTACCTCTGACTTTACTTATGGTGGCATGAAACAACTATGGGTACTCCCTGAAAATGGTCTTGGCAATGTGTGGAGCGAAACATATGCTTGTTCAGCCGACTACATTAAAATGAGCAACAATTGTGTGCGCTTATTCATATATGCCCCTGGTTGTGGTTTATCAGCCTACGACATCACCGATGCTGCTGTTTCAGGCATTGAAGTCATTGAATTTGTTAATTCAATGGCACCTATTGAATACTACAACCTCCACGGCATAAAAGTAAATGCCAACGAACTCACTCCAGGCATCTACATCACCCGCCAAGGCAACAAAACTTCAAAAGTATTGATTAAGTAATAACTTCAAAACTTTACAATAGAGAAGGCGACGAGTTTAACTCGCCGCCTTCATTGTTTTTAATTATTCTACGTCAACTAAACTAATTTATACTATCTCCCAAATGAGAGGATTGTGAAATAGCGGAGTTGTCCATTGTTGGTGTAAATTGGACGATATTCGAGTGAAACGTATTGCCCGTCATATCCCCACCATGTTGCAGTCATTTCGGTTGATGTGCTATGATAACTTACTGGTGCACCATATTGGTTATACAATTTGTTATATACGTTATTATAACGGGTAATGCTATTATAATTGGTTGAATACATAAATTGCGAACCAGTTAATCCATAACCATCGTAATATAATGTTGCATCATGCCATGTATAATTGAGTTGGCTAACATTGCGAAGATATACTACATCATTTCCATATCCCGAAACTGTGTAACCATTGCGATTGAGATAATCAATCGAGAGATTAATAGATGTTCCAAACGAAATTCCAAAAATAGTTCTCAATACAGGGCAACCACTATGAGGACGGAATGTTGGAGGTGGTATTGGGCGATAATATGGACGTGCAGGTGGGCAATGAGGACGATCAATATGATGATGCGATGGCCCATTATTGTGTGATGGAGCACTATGACTTGGTTGTGGAGGTCTTACTGCATGGTCATTACCTGGACGTGGAGCATTATTATTGCCATGAGGAGGTTGATTTCCACCATTATGACTTCCGCTAGGAGCATTTATTGTTCCAGATGGTTTTTGTGGTGTTTTGTTGTTATCTGGACGAGTATTATTTCCTATATTGTCTGGTTTTGGCACGTTACTATTATTGCTAGGACGATTATTATTACCTGGTTTTGGTGCATTATTGTTAACCTTATTACCATCTTTACGAGAAGAGGCGTTCTTGTTTCCACTTGGGCGAGCATCCGATGAACGTTGTGAACTACGAGATTCGGTGCGGGTATTGCCACTATTGTTTCTTCCGCGAGCATCAATTTGTGGAGTTGACATCATACCACATATTAATGCGATTGATACTATTTTCCAAAATCTTTTCATGATGAGTAATTTTTAAGTTAATTTTCTGATTAGCGTTTAATATTTAGAGCAAAATATTACCAAAAAGTTTAATTCAATAGCAAAAATTCCATATTTTCTCCATTTTTCTTGCTTTTTTCACCATATTAAAACTTAGTTTTTGTTCTTTTAATAGTTTTTAGAGGAAAAATCTTGACCATTATTTGCAATTCCACTGCAGTTACATTAATTTTGTAAGTTGAAAAATAATTTAAACTATACCGATATGGAAAAAATGGAACAACTTTTAGCTGAGAAATTGCTCAAAATTAGTGCTATTAAATTGCAACCCGATAATCCATTCGTTTGGGCTTCGGGATGGAACTCTCCTATATATACCGACAACCGTAAGACTCTTTCTTACCCCGACATTCGTAGCTTTATCAAAGTAGAACTTTGTCGTTTGATTATGGAAGAATTTAGCGATGCTGATGCAGTTGCTGGCGTTGCTACTGGAGCTATCGCACAAGGTGCTCTTGTTGCCGATACTTTAGGCCTCCCTTATGTATACGTACGCGCTACTCCTAAAAACCACGGTCTTGAAAACCTCATCGAAGGCAATCTTAAACCTGGTCAAAAAGTAGTAGTTATTGAAGACCTCATCTCTACAGGTGGTAGCAGTCTTAAAGCAGTTGAAGCAATTCGTGCAGCTGGTTGCGAAGTTGTAGGTATGGCTGCAATCTTCACTTACGAATTCCCTGTAGCAGTTGAAAACTTCCGTCAAGCAGGTGTTACTCTTCGCACTTTGAGCAACTACAATTCTATGCTCGAAGCTGCTTTGGCAACTAACTACATCAAAGCCGAAGACATCGAAACACTTAAAGAATGGCGCAAAGACCCTGCTAACTGGGTTCCTGCTAATCCTAACGCTGAATAATTTTACCTCTATATATGGCAAAATACGAAAGTAAACCTGTAGCGGTCAATCAACCTGTTGAAGTATTGTTTGACCGCTTCAGTGATATATCTTCATTCCAAAAACGCATTGAAGAAATCCCCGCTGAGCACCGTGCTAAGATGGGCGATGTGACATTTGAAAGCGATGCAATCTGCATCAATACTCCTCAAGTAGGACAATTAAAATTTCAAGTAGTTGAACGCACAGCTCCTGGACACATCGTGTTTGCAACTGTAGGTTCTCCAGTTCCATTGTCAATGATTATTGATATCACAGCAACAAGCGAGTCTTCATCTACCGTTGTCACTGCTATCGACGTAGAAATCCCCGCAATGTTGCGTCCTCTCATAGGCGGAAAAATGCAAGAAGCAGCCGATAAATTCGGCGAAATGATTAGCCAACTCAACGGCACTCTATAAACAAACAACATCTCACTATGGCATCAAAACTTTGGGAGAAAAACGTTAAAGTCGATCACAACGTTGAGGCTTACACTGTAGGTCTTGACCGTGAAATGGACTTATATCTCGCACCATTTGACGTTCTTGGCTCAATGGCTCACATCACCATGCTTCAATCAATAGGATTGCTTGAAGCCAACGAGCTTGACCTTCTATTAAAAGAACTTCGCAAGATTTACGACATCGCAATCAGTGGCAAATTTGTGATTGAGGAAGGCGTAGAAGATGTGCACTCTCAAGTAGAATTGATGCTCACCCGTTCACTTGGCGATGTTGGCAAGAAAATTCACTCTGGCCGTTCACGCAATGATCAAGTGCTTGTCGATCTCAAACTATTCACTCGCTCACGCATTGAGGATGTAGCTATCGCAGTGAAACGTTTATTTGACACACTCATCAGCCAAAGCAATCGCTACAAATATGTTGTAATTCCTGGCTACACTCACCTTCAAGTGGCAATGCCTTCATCGTTTGGATTGTGGTTTGGCGCTTATGCCGAATCTCTTGCCGACGACCTCACAGTACTTCGCGCCGCTTATGAAGTAGCCAATCGCAATCCTCTCGGTTCGGCAGCTGGATATGGATCGTCATTCCCTCTAAATCGTACAATGACAACCCAACTTCTTGGGTTTGATTCAATGGCATATAACGTGGTATATGCTCAAATGGGACGTGGCAAAACCGAACGTATCGTAGCTCAAGCTATTGCTGGAATCGCTGCAACATTATCAAAACTCGCATTTGATGCATGCATGTTCAACTCTCAAAACTTTGGATTCATTAAACTCCCCGACGAGTTTACCACAGGATCATCAATCATGCCTCACAAAAAGAATCCCGACGTATTTGAATTGACTCGTGCAAAATGCAACAAATTGCAAGCCCTCCCAATGGAAATTACACTCATTACAAACAACCTTCCTTCGGGTTATTTCCGCGACTTGCAACTTATTAAGGAAAACTTCCTCCCTGCATTTGACTCAATCATCGATATTATCAATATGGTCAACACCATGCTTGCTCAAGTTAAAGTTAATACCGATGTTGCTACCGACCCACGATATAAATATATGTACTCAGTAGAAGAAGTTAATCGTCGAGTTTCAGAAGGCATGCCATTCCGCGACTCATACAAGCAAGTTGGCCTTGAAATCGAAGCAGGAAATTTCGAACCTCGCTACGACATCAATCACACTCACGAAGGCTCAATCGGCAATCTCTGCAACGACCAAATTTGCGAACTATTCAATCGTACCTTGTCGCAATTTAACTTCGACACATATCGCAAAGCCTTCGATAAACTTCTCAACGCATAATCGATGTCGTATGAAGTGGGGACTCCCATTTATGCTATTCGTGGCATTAATATTCTCTTCGTGTGAGCATATTAACGATGATCGTATTCCACCACTACCTGTCAACATTGAGTTTTCAAATGTGGGAATGTGGAACACATATGGCGTTATTGGCGCCACCGACTTCCGCTACTTTATCAAAACCGAACGCAAACCTGTAGGGTTCCCATATACCGAACTAACCTACACTGGATTTGGAGGAGTATTACTCGTGAGCAACATTATGGGTTACCCATTAGCCTACGACATGTCGTGCCCTATTGAAGCTCAAAACAACGTACGCATATATGTCGATCGCGACAAACTACAAGCCGTATGTCCAAAATGTGGCAGCCAATATGATGTTTTCGATACACCAGGCTACCCCATTTCAGGCCCCGCAGCCGAAAAACGCTATGGTCTCAAGCAATACCATGTATATGGTCCTAATGAATTCGGTGGCTATGTAATAAGACGATAAAAATGGAATTACTCCATTCTTAACAAACCAACCATTGCTTAGACTATTTCAACTTATTTTTTTCATTTAATTAAGGTTGTTATAATTTTATTTTGCAGTTTCAAAAAAAATAAGTAATTTTGTGCGCATTTTTCCGTAGTAGGCAAGAATTAAGTAGTGCGCACCTGTTTCGCGCCTCGCCTACCGGATGTAACCTGTATTAATTAATTTAACAGATGTACGTTATCGTAGAAATTCAAGGACAACAATTCAAAGCTGAAGCTGGCAAGTTCTTGTATGTTCATTATCTCGGCGAGCAAGTTAAAGAAGGTGACACAGTAGAATTTGACCGTGTACTCCTCGCTGAAGCCGACGGTGCAATCAAAGTTGGCGCTCCCACCGTTGAAGGAGCAAAAGTAGTTTGCGAGGTAGCATGTCCCCTCGTAAAAGGTGAAAAAGTTATCGTCTTCAAGAAAAAAAGACGTAAAGGTTACCGCCGCAAAAACGGTCACCGTCAATCTTTCACCAAAGTAGTGATTAAAGACATTGTTGCATAACCCTCTAAAATCTTAAGAAAATGGCACATAAGAAAGGTGTAGGTAGTTCTAAGAACGGACGCGAATCGGAAAGCAAACGACTCGGCGTTAAGATTTTCGGTGGTCAATATGCTAAAGCTGGCAACATCATCAAACGTCAACGTGGTACTGTTCACCACCCAGGTTTGAATGTTGGTATGGGTAAAGATCACACTCTTTATGCTCTTGTTGACGGAACTGTACTCTTTACCGAAGGTAAAAATGGTCGTCGTTTCATCAACGTAACTCCTGCTGAAGCATAAGCGACCAGCTTAATTTCAGACAAATCATCACAAAAGGCGACTTCATGAAATATTGAAGACGCCTTTTTGATTTAATAATCACCACATCAACTCTTAAATTATTATATCTCATGAATTACTTTCGTCACATCACAATATCAATTGCGTCCATATTAGCCCTCTCTGCCAATGCCGATGCCCCTTCACTCAATATAGTACAAGGAGCAAAGAGTTCCACTTCTCGCGCTCAACACAACACTATTGCAACTACCGAACCGAGCAATAAGGCTTTCATCAATGGCAAGGAGGTAAAAGTATACTCAACTGGAGCATTTGCCGATGTCGTTACCCTCAACGAAGGGAGCAACACGATAACCATCAGTACGCAAAACTCATCAGAGACTACTTCTCAAAAGATTTCGATTAATTATTCTGCACCTAAGACAGCGAATACCATTCAAAATTCCCCTTCGACTCGACCTATCTCTCCCGCACTAAACGTCAAAACCCTTTCTGACGCCTACTTACAATTTGGAAATGGCGACGACCGTCTTGGTGGCACAAAGATGGGATTTATCGACAAAGGCATTACACTAAAAGCAATTAGCCAAACTGACAATTTGTATCTCGTACAACTTTCAAAGAACCGCGTTGCATATATCCCTAAAAATCTCGTAGCCGAAACTCTTGATCGTGCCGAGATTATAAATTCGGGCAGTTGGTCAATATCTCAATCGAGAAATACCGACCGTATTTCAATATCACTTCCCATGCGTCTCCCCTACCAATCATGGACACAACTCAACCCTACAACTATATGCATTGACATCTTTGGAGCTACAAATAATAGCAACTGGATAACTCAACGCGGCGAATTGGGCATGATAAAACATGTCGACTGGCAACAAGTTGACAGCGATGTATTACGCGCTATTATCACCCTTAAAGATGAATATTCATGGGGGTACTCTATCGGTTACGAAGGGAACAATCTCGTTATCAACGTAAAGCATCGTCCCTCTCTTCGTCTCAAGGACCTTACTATTGGTCTCGATGCTGGACATGGTGGCAAATATCCAGGTGCAATCGGAGCTTCGGGATTAAAAGAAAGCTTTGTGAACCTCGACATAGTGCAACGCATTAAGCAAATCCTCGAAAAGAAAGGCGCAAAAGTTATCCTTTCACGCGACAGCGATATTGACATCACTATGACTCAACGCAAAAAAATTTTTATCAACAACAACGTTGACCTCATGATGTCGGTGCACAACAATGCTGGTGGCTCGCCTATCAACGAAATGGGAACAAGCACATATTATAAAAGCATTGCCAATCGCGACCTTGCACAATGCGTACTCAATCGCATGCTTGATCTTGGTCTCCGAAACTTTGGATTAACTGGCAATTTCAATTTCTCACTCAATGCTCCCACCGAGTATCCCAACCTACTACTCGAAGCTCTATTTATGAGCAGTCTTCCCGAAGAAGAAATGCTTGCCGACCCAAAATTCCGCCAACGCATCGCCAAGCAAGCAGTCAAAGGGATTGAAGACTACCTCAAACTCGTAAAACAATCAATAAAGAAATAAAATACATTCACTATATCACAAACAAAAAAGTAGCGTCAGTGACGCTACTTTTATTATCTAATTTTGATTACACTACCAAGCTCGAACTGAATCAGCCACTACATAATCACAAACCTCTCCTTCGTCTCCACATTCACCATCTGCATTAGGAGCCATTAATAACTCTATGCTATTTGTATCAAGTACCCAACCTTTGTCTAAGTAATAGGTTAAAGCAACTTTATACAACATTTTTTGCTCCTCTTCAACATAGTTTTTGATTCTACCAACATCTGAAACATCTACCATTTCAACAATCACTTCAGCAGTAGCTTTACTAATGCCATTTTCTTGCTTCGCAATTTGAATGTTACGAGCTTTCACTGCCTCTGTTTTGTATGCCAAAAGTGTAACACACTCAACTTCTGGAGCAAATGCTTTATACTTTTTATATTGTGCTTCATCAATACGTTCTATTTTATCCTTAGGTTCTTCCTCTGCAGTGTAGTTATTAACTGGGCTATCTGAAACTTCTTCTTTTTTCTCTTCCTTTTTTTCTTTCTTTAAGAATGGGTTTTCAATATATGGCCATTCTTCCGACAAATCAGCCTTAACCCAAGCATATTCTTCATAATTAATCTCGGGTTGTTTCATATCTTTGTCACCTTCAGGTGTTGGAAACTCTTCAATAACGAGTTTTTTACCCTTGTCGGTCAATGCCACTGTTACAATATAATGATCTTCAAAATCATACGATTCTTTCTTATCCCAATAAGTTTTTTCAACTGGATACGAGTACCATCCATAGTATTCATAAGCTGTATAGGTGTGCTTTACATTTTTGAAAGCCTTTTCCCACCAAGCAAGACGTTCTACGTCGTATGTAATCAACCCTGCAGCTTCAAGTTGGCGCAATGCATACCTTTCACCCTCATCATTGCATTCATATTTCCCAATCATAACAGGAACGGTAACCATATTTGATACTTGCTCCTCAATCACACGATTATACTCTTTTACAATGTCGCGACATGAAATCTCATCTGGATTGTGGAATGTACATGAAGATAACACACTCATTGTTGCAAATACTGCTAACATTGAATAAACTTTCAATTTTCTCATGATATCAAAATTTAGTTAATAAATAGTTAATTATTATCGCAAATGTATAAAACCCTCAATTAGAAAGCAAATATTTATTCACCTTTTTCTAAAAATCAATTTCACCCAGTTTTTTTTAGAGTATTGGATAATACTTTTTTCATGTTTTTTCATCATTTGTTTAATTTATTCTTATCTTTGTGCAAATATTTTACATTTATTAAATAGATTGGGGTATTGTAATTTATATTTTGCTCAAATATCCTCTTCTATTAATGTAAATATTCTTTCGTTGAAAAGTTCCCATTAGGGCTTTTGCTACTTTTTGTAATGAATGCGACTACTAACATAGATAATGATGAATAGTGCATATCTAAAGTTTTTAATATTCACTATTTTATTGATTCAATCTTTGGCTGTATTGGCTGAAGGGCGTTATGACTCATGCTATAACGACACTACCGTCGCCACTATCTCAAAAATATATTACCCTGTAAACAAGGTAAATCTCCATGAAAATTACATGGACAACCCTACTGAATTAGAGAATATTAAGCGCATTCTTGCTGAAACCCCTCGCATTGATAGCATCACAATTTACTCATACGCATCGCCCGAAGGTCCATACAATTGGAATAAGTGGCTTGCACGTGAACGTGGTAAAACTGCAAAGCGCTATATCTTGGCCAACATTCCCAAGATGAAGAACTTCCCCGACTCTCTCATCAAGTTAGACCCAACGGCCGAAAACTGGGCTGGTATGCGCGAAGAGATTGTCAAACTCTACGACCGCTACGACAAAGAGCAAGTACTCGAAATAATTGACCGTCCAGGGATTACCGACGAACAACGAAAAAACTTACTAAAAAAGCAAAGTTGGGGTTGGTCGTGGAAATTTATCCTTAGTCGCATCATGCCTCAATTGCGACATGCCACATGGATTACTGTTTGGGCTCCTACCGAAAAGAAGAAGGTTATCAAACCAATTCCTCCCGCAACTTCAACCTTTAACTGGGAGGTTAACACTCCTAAAATTGAGTTACCTCACTTTGAATTCCCATCCCTACTTCCCGAAGAGAGTGACGTGCGCACAATTTTAGCATTAAAAACAAACTTGCTATATGACGCAATCACTTGGTTAAACTTCTCTATCGAAGTGCCCCTTAGTTCTAAATTTTCAGCATTATACTATCATCAATTCCCATGGTGGCGTTGGGGCGAAAGTCAAAACGAGTTTTGCAATCGATTCTTAAGTATCGGAGGTGAGGCTCGTTGGTGGTTCAAACCTGCATATGCTCCTGCTACCGAAAAATTCAAAAAAAGAGACCGATTTGTAGGACAATTCTTCGGATTATACTGCGAATCAGGGAAATGGGACTTTGAACGAAAAAGAGATATATGCTACCAGGGTGAACATTGGAGCGCTGGCATAAGTTATGGCTACTCAATGCCTATTTCTCGTAGCTTGAACCTTGAATTCTCACTCTCTTGCGGATATGCTTCTATTGCATATCGTGGCTACACTCCTTCTGAAGACTACTCGATATTGTGGCGCGACTATAGCAAGATAGGTCGTTGGCACTATTTTGGCCCCACCAAGGCACAAGTGACGCTAGAAATCCCCATACTTATCAAAACTAAAAAGAGATCTAAATTATGAGCAGAAAGGCAAAAATATTATCTCTATTTAGTGTATTGATAATGGCGATTTTTATATCATCGTGCATTCATCGCCCACTTGAAGACCCTTTTACTGCGCACTACATTCGCATTTATATTGATGAACACATCAAAAATGTAACATATGGTTTTTATGATGAAAGTCGAGAAAAGCCTGTACACAAAAGACCTAAAGTACTACGCGTAGCACTCTCCGATCCATATTCAGGACGCATTGTTTCAGAGCGTTATCTCCAATCAACTGGCGAAGATGAACGTGGGTACTATATTGACGGATATCTCGTTGCCGAGCCTGGCGACTACAACTTATTGGTGTATAACTTTGACACCCAAAAAACCAAAATTCGTAGCGAAAACAACTATTTTGATATGCAAGGCTACACTAACCCTGTGTCGGATAATTATTACAAATATTTCCCTACATCGCGACAAGAGCTCGACGACCAAGCAATCAGAAACTGCCCTGAGCATTTATATGTAACAAGCGAGCCTATTCACATCAATGATCTTTTTTTAGGCATTGATACCATTCGCAACTCACAAGGAGACCATTTCACTGCTAAATCGGTAGTTTTGAGCTACTATATACAAGTAAAAATCAAAGGATTTGAATATGTAAGCACCGCTGTATCACTCATGAGTGGTATGGCTGGATCCAAAACTCTTTACAATAGAGAAATGAACGAAAAAGACCCTTCAAGCATTTTCTTCAACTTGAAATATACCGAAGTGGGGCAGTCTAAGGGACCAAAAGGAGAAAATACCAAAACGGCAGTGCTTTACACTACGTTTAACACCTTTGGCAAATTACCCAAAGAGGATAATATTTACATGCTCAACTTTGAGTTTACCCGTGCCGATGGTACATCTCAAACAGAAGTATTTGATATTACAAAAATGTTTGACGAACCATTAGTAAAATACGAACAGTGGATTCTGCTCGAAAAAGAGATCGAAATCACCCCTTCGGGCAGTTCGGGAACTGTTGACCCAGGTATTAACGACTGGGACAATGTGTGGAGCGACATATATTTATAGAACAAAACAATATATATTAAATTAATTAATAACTATTTAAATTTAAGTATTTATGAGAAAACTATTTTTAACTACTGCAATCGCAAGTTTAGCGCTTGTTGGTTGTGTTGAAGATGAGCCACAAAATGCTCAAAAACAACCACAACAAATTAAATTCAACACGCCTGTGCTTTATACAGCTGATGGCTCTCGTGCAAATCATCAAGGTGAAATCGCATCTAACATCTATCCTGAAGATGAAGATTTCGTAGTTTATGCAATCGCTCACGAAGGCGAATTCGCTGGTTGGGCTAATGGTACTGCAGCTGCATTCAACAACACTGTTGCTTTTGCTACTAACGATTGGACTCCAATCAACCCTACAACCAACAAACCTTATTATTGGGAAAACGAATACATGTCATTTGCTGCATACTCACCAGCAAACTTAGAGCAAATCAACTGGAATGGCACTAACAAATGTACTTATGGCGCTGAAGGTCTCACTATCGAAGGTTTTGAAGTATTAGCTGATCCTGCTAAACAATTCGACCTTTTGTTCAGTAAACGTACTCACTTCCACAAACAAAACATCTTAACTTCTGACGAAAATTACGATGGTGTTACTATTAAATTCCAACACGCACTTTCTTCAATCCACTTCGTTGTTGAAGGTGACAAAGATGCTGAAGACCAAGTTCAATTGGTTAGCATTAAAGTGAAAGACGTAAACTACAAAGGTACATTCACTGAAAACATCGAAGAAGATGGTGACAAATATGTAATCGGCGAAAACGTTAACCCCACTTGGGCTGTTGACAACTCTAAAACTGCAAGCTATACTGCTGTTGAAATAGCAACTGCTGACGCTATCAACTTCTACGACAACGATGGTCTTCAAGCTGTAGCAAGCGACCTTCTTCTTATGCCACAAGAATTAAGCGATAATGCTATTCTTGAAATCAAATATCTTGTTAATGGCGAAGAAAACACTAAAAACATCAAGTTGAATACCCTCGTATCTGAAAGCACTACTGTTGACGAATGGGTACTCGGCACACGCTACTACTATGTATTGCGTTACCACGCTAAAGACAAAATCTTCTTCGTTCCTACTGTTGAAGAATGGGTTGATGTTGAAACAATCTATGTTAACCTCTAATCAACTCTCATAAATTTATCTTCACCAATCACGATGGATTGGTGAAGATAAATTATTTAATCTACAAATATCTCTTTATGAAAATCTTTCTACCAAAGCATAAATGGCTACTTGCAGTGATGTTACAAGCTTTACTTGTAACTTTCACTTCGTGTGAAGAGGAGAACGAGCCTCAACACAACGACAATCGCATTTCATGGAATGTGATTTCAACTAATATGCAATATAGCCGTGCGATGATAGAAGGTGTTACCGATTTAAAAAATGCTTGCGCCTATGGAAATGGCAAATCAATAGGCATCAAATCGTCGTATATACTCGACGACACAAACTACGACCATGTTTTAGGCAATCCCGATGGTGATGTGAGTTTGATTTATGACTTAAACACCTCTAACGACAACTACGAAGGGTGGACCTATAACGGAACTGCCACATATTGGCAACGAGGGGCTAAATACACTTTCAATGCCTACTATCCAATGGAGCAAGTGCTCCAAATGAGTGAAATAACCTCAAATGCAAACTCTCCTTTTGTGATGAGTTGCAACACCGAGTTCTTCCAAGAAGACCTCTTGATGGCATATAAATATGTCAATACCTCTGATTATTCATTTAACAGTAAAAAACCGGTAGATCTCAACATGCTTCACGCTCTATCGGCTCTCAAATTTATATTCACGTTTACCCACAACGATCAGGACCTTCTAACTGACTTTTGGCTTGAAAATACTACATCCTACAAAGGATTATCATATATTGGCGAATTAGAATTTGGCAACTATAACGAAGATGGCACAATCAACAATGGTGATAAAATCACTTGGACATGTAAAACCCCAACATCTCCATCTAATAAAATGTATCAATGGGAAGATGCCAACGGCGTAGCTTTTTCTCAAAATACATATGGTGTAGCTTATAGCACCAAAGCCAACGATTATCAAAAATATACCGAAAATAACGCATTCATTTTAATAATTCCTCAAGTGAACGATGGTACGATCAACTTCTGTTTCAAATTGAAGTCAACAGGAGATCATGTTTATAGTGTAAAACTACCTACACCTCCCAATGACACAAAAGCATATGAAGCAGGTAAAAGATATATCTACGAGATTAAGATTAGTTCAACCAGCATTGATGCTAATATAACCATTGCCGACTGGGATGAATATAAATCATCAGTTGACATAACCCTTCCCTAACAATAAAGAAATAACGACATGCGACCATTTGCGATTTTAGGACTATTTATATTACTATTTGCATCATGTAACCTCGTTGAAGAACCTAACGAGGTCGACAAAGGTGATTATGTCGAGTTGACCTTTAAAATTACTACGTCAATAAATTCTCGTGGCAATGTGAGTGAAAACCCATACGATACTCAAAACTGGACTCAAGCCGAAAAAGCTGTTGATGGCCGAATAATATGCAACTTATCGGCTTATCTCTACGATAAAACCACAAAAGCAATCTACAAAGCAACTGACGATTGCATTTCTATCTCTCCACAAGCTAATTCTGCGACCGTAACTTTCGACCAACGGCTCAACCTAAACCCTGGCGATTATACACTTATGGTTGTAGCCAACAACTCTGACCCTAAAATCAGCGATATTACATGTGGTGTAACATCTTGGAAAGATAGCTCATATGATGAGCTTATGAACAACATTATCTCTATTCCATCTGACAATGTGAGCCCTAAAAACACAGTCCAACCATTGTCGTTAATGAAAGATGTCACACTCGATAAAGGGAACAATTATATAACAGGCGAACTCAAACGCACATTCTCTCGTGTGAGAATTACTATTAAAAACAATAGTACTGAATTGCCATTAAAGGTCAAAGAGTTCAATTTCAGCAACAACTTCACTCAAACACAGGCTTATGTATTTGACGATGATTCCGACCGCAAATATTTTGGCTCACTCGGCGCTCCTCTAACTACATCGCAACACGCGTTACAACCTTTTACTCCTAACTCTAATGATGGATCATTATCAATCGATTGTCAATCTTCATCAGTAGTATTTGACGGCTATATACTCGAAAGCCAATTAAGTGGTAACAATGTTTACCAATACACCCCCAACCTCCTTTACGACGGTGTTGTTGTAGACCCAGAGGAACCAGAAGAACCTGAGGAGCCAGAAGGTCCAAAATATATTGTTAATTGGGATAGCCCTATAACCAATAGCAACCTTATAACAGAAGGACTTTACCTAATTTCATACAAATCAGCCGATTACTACGCGACTATTGATGAAGCCACCAACAATCTAATTTCCACTCAATTATCAAAAAGCGAAACATATGTAGACCCTAAATATGTATGGAATTTCACTCCAACAAGCGACGGCTATTTTTATATACAAAATGCACATTCAGAAGCATATATCCAAAAGCCTGTAAACGGGGTGGTAATGACCCAAGGTCCTGAAAAAGTTGCTTTCGATAAACTTGGGACATCTTCAGTCATATTAAAACTCCCTGACGTTAGACTTTGTATGAGTTTTTATTTAGACTATTATTCTCAACAATACTTAGTACGAGGCTACAACAATACCAGCAATTCAGCCTCTTACCTTCGTCTATATCCAGTTTCTATCGTAACCAATTCTCGCGCAAACACAAAAGCGGTGCAAAGTAGCACTATTAGTTTCAACGAGCCTATCACACTAAAGATAATCGATCCCAACACAAACCAAGCTAGTGATACTAAAGAGATTAAACGAAATGCGTTTATTGACATTTATGTAACTGTAAATTACAACACCTCAACAGGTGAAATCTCATATATAGTAAATGATTGGAATCAAGGAGGTGGCGATATTCTATTTGATTAATAAACTATTCCGTTAAAGATGAAAAAGATATTATTCTATATATTCATATGTTTATCGGTGGGATTAACTTCTTGCCTCGATGACGATTTAGAAATAAGAGGGAAACTTGGCGAAGGTGAAACTATGGCTACATTAAAATTTGGCCACAATAGTTTCGAAAAAGTTGAGATTAATTCTCGTGCTACTTTGAACGACATCGCCGAATCTCGTATAGAGAACCTATATGTTTTCGTCTTTAGTCACACAGGCGAACGTGTTTATTCACACTATTTTGATAAAAAGAATTTAGTGTCAGGTTGGGCCGATGGCACTATCGGCAACCTTTGGACCTTGGAAAATCGCACCACGACTAACACCAACAACACTCATGGTGATGTGTTAATGAAAGTCCCTATGCTTGAAGGTGGTAGCATCTATGTGATAGCCAATCTTAATGCCGATATGATGAACATTTCGCCAGAGCAATTGTCATTGATTGAAACATTAGATGAACTTCGCCTACTTAACGAAACCCTTAATCAAGAAATTACATCTCGTTCGGGCTATTTCTTAATGAGTGGAGGTGCTACAAATATCAACATTTCAGAAAACGGGATTACTAATAGTAACGGCTCTCCTATAACAATTGATTTGGATCGTCTTGATGCGAAAGTAGAGGTTAATCTCAAACTCGGACAAGGAAAAGATGGTCAAGAATTAAAAAGATTCTACCCTGAATCATGGCAAGTAATGCGTCTGCCTAAAGCATGTCGCCTTATTGAAGGGGAAGGAAACGCCGACGAAATGGGTTTCTTTGATAGCGAATCAAATCAATTTGAAGAAATAAACTCAATCGATAACGAATTTGGTTACTCATTCTACGTATTGGAAAATCTAAAACGTTCAGAAGGATTAACCAATTATCATCAACGCGAACAACGCCACAAAAATCCCGATGGCACTTACGACCTTGAAAAAGGGATGTGGAAACATGTTGATGATAATGCCACTTATATGGTGATTAAAGGTCGCTTACAAATGAAAGTCAAAACTAGTGGCGATGAGTTTTCAATGCAACACCTTGAAGCCGATGTTACATACTTCGTCCATTTGGGAGACTTTGTAAGTAGCAAAAGTAAAGAGGAATATGAAGCAACAGGCAATACCGATAATCGCGACTTCAATGATTTTTCTGCCAAACGAAATACTCACTATAAATATAATATCACCATTAATGGCGTAGATAATATTGAGATTGAGGTAGAAACTAACGAAGAAAACCAATCGGGAGCTATTGGCGATTTATATAAATCGCGCAAAGAGCCATATACCTACGATGCTCACTATGGTCAACGCGTATATTGTATTGATTCAAGAGATGTTGATGCATCAACGCTCACTTGGTATGTAAACACCCCCTTTGGCGAAGGACGTCCTGGTCTTGAATTTGGCACTGAAAACCCCAACCTCGACTATAAATGGGCATGGTTTATGGTGAATGATTTAGACGGCAACAAATATTCCTTAAAAAACCAAAAGTATCCCGGTGACAAATTCGGAAGAGATCAGATTGATCTCAAAAACCCAAGTAAAGAAGACAAACTATGGAATGTAATGGAATTTACCGAATGGTTACGCGCCGAGAAAATCAAGTTTGACAACGCCCCTGAAAGCGAAAAAACAACAGCAAGCGCCTTCAAAGCGCATGTTGATGAGGACACTGGGGAGAATATATATGCCATATATGTAACCGTATTTGTTGATGAATATTTCTATAATGAGCATCCTTTAATTCCCAATTATGCTCCTCAAGACCTATGGAAAGAATTTGTCAACAAGCGAAATCGCGTAATGCATGTTCTTTGCGATAGTAAAGAGAGTAAAGATGGCGATAGTTCTGTCACAAATAGTGTTTTAACTTTGCGTCAACGTTCTATTCAATCGGTGTATAATACAAGCAAATCTGACCTAAAAACAGCATGGGGAGCTGAAACTATTGATGAATTCATAAATAGCCAGTTATATTATTTTAACACAAACGAAACCATGTATGACACAGAATGTTATACAGATTTAGGCAATTATAATAGCATCACTTTATCAGAAAACAATGGCCTTTACAATTCATTAAAAATGTGGGGTATCACACTAGGGGAAAGCAAATGGAGTGATTACTTTGACTACAAAGTAGTTAATGACCGCATTTCAAATATTACAAATAAAGTTGCACACTTCCTTGTGGATGACGAAAACAAATTAACATTGCGTTACTCAAGTCTTATGCGTAATCGCGATAACGACGGCGACGACATTATTGATGAAGAAGAACTCGTTTGGTATGTAGCCTCATTAGAGCAACTCTACAATTTCTATATTGGGCAACCTGGGGTGGAAAGAGAAGCATATTTATATCCCGAAGAAAATGACAGAAAAACAATTGAAGATAAATACTTAGAAACAGACAAATATTACGATGCTCGAGAATGGCGTCTTCACATAATCCCAAGCACATGGGTAAATAGGGATGGATATGCATATCCTCAAGTTATGTGGGCTGAAGAATGTTTTTCTCTTAGCACCTATAAACAATCAGCAATTTGGAAAAAAGAAGATCCGAAATCTAACAAAGAAATTTTATTTGCACCATTTTCAACCCGAAGTGTCAGAAATTTAGGTATTGAGAATCCCGCAATGGAAGAAGAAGGAACTGAAAAAATTGGATATCCCGAAAAACTGATAAAGTATTCCTATGATGCTACCAATGAATCCTACTCTTTTGATTTAAGTAATCTAAATACAAAATCTCTTCGTTACTTTACAACTCACGAGTTAGAAGTAGGAGACGAATACTTTGAAACGAGTAAGGTTTATACAGGTTTCGAAACTGGAAATGTTTTTCAACAAGCTGGAGGTGGGACAGAAAACAACAATGTTGACAACTATAAAATACTTAAAACAAAACTTGAAAATGGGGTAGCAACTGGATGTCCCAATGGTTATCGTATACCCAATGTGCGTGAAGGCGCAATTATGGCATTATATTGCGACTCAACTTGGTGGATGAAACTAACGCCTACTCTTGAAGGAGGTGTATACTTTCGATACGCAATGGTAGGAACCACCTATTCTAAAGGTAGATTCTCTCAATTTAATAAAGATGACCCTGAGTATACCGAGAGCACCTACAAATATGCAAGTTGGCAATTTGGGCATAAAGCGGCAACTGTAGGTAAAGGTGCTGTTAAAAACCTTATCCCCGTTAGAGACGTAAGAAAATAACGATTATTAATAAAACAATATCGCCACACACAATTAATGGAGATGCAAAGAGATTGCATCTCCTTTTTTCAATCTCTCGACCGAACTTTTTTCAACTTTTTTTCTAAATATATTGATTATAAGCAAATAAATTCGTATCTTTGCAGTCCGATTATGTCCAATTAATAACCCGACACAACGATTTGTTGATGCTTCTGGCCGAGCGTCAGCTTTTCTGTGGTCAATTTATTTAACTATTAATCAAACATTTAAACGTGGATACTTTAAGTTACAAAACCGTATCACCTAACGCTCAAAGCGTAGAACGCGAATGGGTTGTTATCGATGCAACAGACCAAGTTCTTGGTCGTCTTTGCGCGAAAGTTGCGAAAATTCTTCGCGGCAAGCACAAACCTTCATATTCTCCTAACGTAGAATGTGGCGACAATGTAATCATCATCAATGCTGAAAAGATCGTTCTTACTGGCAAAAAGATGACTGACAAAACTTACCTCCGTTACACTGGCTATCCTGGTGGTCAACGCGAAGCTACTCCTGAAATTCTTATCAAAAAGTCTTTCAACAAACACATCAAACCTGGATACCACCCATTGTATCTCCAAGTGATGAAAGGTATGCTTCCTAAAAACCGTCTTGGCCGTCGCATTATCGGCAACCTTCACGTGTATAACGGACCTGAGCATCCTCATGCAGCTCAAAACCCTAAAGTTATTGACATTAATACAATTAAATAATTGAAGTATGGAAACAGTTAACGCAGTAGGCCGCCGTAAAGCAGCCATCGCACGAGTAATCGTTAAAGAAGGTAATGGTACTATCACCATTAACAAGCGTCCCCTCGAAGTATACTTCCCTTCTTCTATACTTCAATATATCGTAAAACAACCTCTTGCAACTCTTGACGTTGTTGAAAAATACGACATCAAAGTTAACCTCGATGGTGGTGGTTACAAAGGACAAGCTGAAGCACTTCGTCTTGCTATCGCTCGTGCTCTTGTAAAAATCAACCCAGAAGACAAACCAGCATTGCGCGCAGAAGGCTTCATGACTCGCGACCCACGTTCTGTAGAGCGTAAAAAACCAGGTCAACCAAAAGCTCGCAAACGCTTCCAATTCTCAAAACGTTAATATTTTTGGTGCGTTATTCACACCAATATATTATAAAGTGTTTAGTATCTAAATCTTTGAGATGGACACGTTCCCTACTCATTGATTGTAATTGTTAAGAACGTAAACAATATTATTAAAAAAATGTCAACTCCAACATTTGAACAACTTCTCGAAGCAGGTTGCCATTTCGGTCACCTTAAAAGAAAATGGAATCCTGCTATGGCTCCTTACATTTTCATGGAGCGCAATGGTATCCACATTATCGACCTCTACAAGACTGTAGCTAAAGTTGAAGAAGCTGCTGCAGCTCTTAAGAGCATAGCTAAATCAGGCAAAAAAGTGCTTTTCGTTGCTACTAAAAAGCAAGCTAAGCAAGTTATTGCTGATAAAGCAACATCAGTAGGTATGCCCTACGTAATCGAACGTTGGCCAGGTGGTATGCTCACCAACTTCCCAACTATCCGCAAGGCTGTTAAAAAGATGACTGCTATCGACAAAATGATTAAAGATGGTACTTTTGACAACCTTTCAAAACGCGAAAAACTTCAAGTAACTCGTCAACGCGCTAAACTCGAAAAGACTCTTGGTTCAATCGCTGACCTCAACCGTCTCCCAGCAGCTCTTTTCGTAGTAGACGTATTGAAAGAACGCATCGCTGTTGCTGAAGCAAATCGTCTTGGTATCCCTGTATTTGCAATGGTTGATACTAACTCTGATCCTTCAAACGTAGATTTCGTTATCCCAGCTAACGACGACGCTTCTAAATCAATCGAAATCATCCTCGACACTGTATGCTCTGCAATGGCTGAAGGTATCGAAGAACGCAAAGCTGAAAAAGTTGACACTGTTGCTGCTGGCGAAGGTGAAGCTGCTCCTGCTGCTCCAAAACGTCAACGCCGTCGCATCAGCAAAACTACAGAAGAAGCTGAAGCTGAAGCTTAATTAACTTATTATTAATTGACTTAAACTATATCACAGATATGGCAGTTACAATGGCAGAAATCAGCAAACTTCGTCAAATGACAGGTGCTGGTATGATGGATTGCAAAAAAGCTTTGACTGAAGCTGAAAACGACATGGACAAAGCTATTGAAATCCTTCGCAAAAAAGGTCAAGCTGTTGCAGCTAAACGTGAAGACCGTAACGCTGCTGAAGGTTGCGTTCTCGCTCAATCAGTTGGCGAATATGCAGCAGTTCTCGCTCTCAACTGCGAAACTGACTTCGTTGCTAAAAACGCAGGTTTCGTTGCTCTTACTAAATCAATCCTCGCTGCAGCTGTTGAAGCTAAAGCTAAGAGCCTTGACGAAGTAAAAGCTCTCGAAATCAATGGTCAAAAAATCGCTGACCTCATCGTTGATGAGTCAGGTAAAACTGGTGAAAAAATGGAACTCAGCGCATTTGAATACGTTGAAGCTCCTGCTACAGTTGCTTACAACCACTTCGGTAACAAGCTCGCTACTCTCGTAGCATTCAACAAAGCTGGCATCGCTGAACAAGTTTACAAAAACGTAGCTATGCAAGTTGCTGCAATGAATCCTATCGCAGTTGACGAATGCAACGTTTCAGAAGAAGTGAAAGAAAAAGAAATCGCTGTAGCAATCGAAAAAACTAAAGCTGAACAAGTACAAAAAGCAGTTGACGCAGCATTGAAAAAAGCTGGTATCAACCCTGCTCACGTTGATTCAGAAGACCACATGGAAAGCAATAAAGCTAAAGGTTGGATTACTGAAGAAGACATCGTTAAAGCTAAAGAAATCATCGCTACAGTTTCAGCAGAAAAAGCTGCTAACCTCCCTGAGGCTATGATTCAAAACATCGCTAAAGGTCGTCTCGGCAAATTCTTGAAAGAAGTTTGCTTGTTGAACCAAGACGATGTTACTAGCGAAGACAAAAAGACTGTACGCGAATCATTGAAAGCAGTTGACGCTGAATTGAGCGTTGTTTCTTTCAAACGCGTTAATCTTAACGTAGACTAATCTCGTAGTCATAACATCTCAACATAGAGAGAGCCGACAACTTCGTGTTGCCGGCTTTTTCATTTTATCTAAATACCACAAATGTTACCTAAAAAACAGAATCTATCAATATCTTCAAAAACAAAAAAGGATAGCAAATGCTATCCTTTTTTATGTAAGTAATTAAGGTAATTCTTATTTTACTTTTGCGTTAAGTTCAGCACCAGCTTTGAATTTTACTGATTTGCTTGCTGCGATTTCGATTTTTTCTTTAGTACGTGGGTTGATACCTGTACGAGCTGCAGTTTCTTTTACTGAGAAAGTACCGAAACCAAGAAGAGCAACTTTATCGTTAGCAGCGAGAGCACCACCGATAGCTTCGATTGCTGCATCTAACGCGTTTTTAGCTTGAGCTTTTGAAAGGTTTGCTTTTTCAGCAATTGCATTGATAAGTTCTGTTTTATTCATAATAATTTATTGTTAATTAGATTTGTATGGTATTATTGTACGTGCAAAAATAGTGTAAAATTCTGAAAAACAAAAAAAAATAGCAAAAAAAACACACAAAAATCACCAAAAGGGTATTACGGTCCTAAAAATCAACTTTTTTTCGCTAAATTTGTAGTCATAATAAAAGATTTAACGCGTTATTTCTTTTATTTTGCAACATAATAAATTTATTATATCTCTGATTCTATTAAGATTAGCATGCTTAACAACTCTATATTTAGTCAAATGCCTCCGGTTACCAAAAATCTCATTATTATTAATGTAATTATATTTTTGGCTACGACTTTATTTCCAGCTCAAATTGGCACAGCGTTAGAGCAATATTGTGCACTTCATTATATTGTCTCCGACAACTTCATTGCCACACAACTTGTGACTTACCAATTCATGCATGGTAATTTCACACATCTTTTCTTCAACATGTTCTCATTATTCATGTTTGGCATGATTATCGAAAGCGTGTTTGGATCTAAACGATTTATTACATACTACCTTATATGTGGCATAGGAGCTGGCATAATTCAAGAAATCGCATACTACGTCGACATTCAAATGCTTTTGCAAGAAAACATCAATCGCATTCTGCCCATGGTAAATGAGTCGGCCGAAACCATTCGCAATCATCTCATTCACGATGCATCATATACACATCTCATTAATAGCATGCTCACTGTGGGTGCTTCGGGGTCAATATATGGTATACTTTTAGCGTTTGGCGTATTTTTTCCCAATCGCCCCATCTACCTCATGTTTATCCCCTATCCCATTAAAGCAAAATGGATGATTATAGGGTATGCAATACTTGAACTCACTCTTGGGCTGGGCAACAGTCAATCAGGCGTAGCTCACTTTGCTCACCTTGGAGGTATGATTTTCGGACTTTTATTAATTCTATACTGGATAAAAACTGGAGTAATTCGCAAAAATGACAACAACTATTGATAAAATATCCCTTCGTTGGAAATCAGCATCATGGTTATTGAGGATTGTATATATCAACATTGCAATCTTCTTGGTGCTACGCATCGGTGCCGTCATAGCCTTTTTCATGGGGACTGACTATAGTTGGATTCGATTCCTTGAATGTCCATCATCATTAGCTATTCTTGCAAAGCAACCATGGTCGATTATCACATATATGTTTGCACAATTTGATGTTCTACATATATTATTTAATATGCTATGGTTATACGGATTTGGACGATTATTCCTTGAATTCAACTCACAAAAGCAACTATTGGCTCTATACATCTATGGAGGTCTATTAGGAGCTATTGTGTTTATGCTTGGATATAATTACCTTCCAGCATTTGACTCTCATCACGGGTGGCTCATCGGTTCATCGGCTTCAGCCATTGCCATCGTCATTGCTACAGCCATCCTCAACCCTGAACAAAAGGTAAGACTATTCCTCTTTGGTCAAATTTCATTAAAATGGATTGCCATTATCACACTTGCCATATTTTTCCTCGGGCTATCGGGCGAAAATTCGGGTGGTCACATGGCTCACTTTGGAGGAGCTATCGCTGGAGCAATATATGGAGTTATGTTACGCCGTGGCACCGACATCACTCGACCATTCAACAAATTACTTGATTTCTTTGTCAACACCTACACTGCCATCAAAGAGTTTAAGCTATCTAAATTCACAAGGAAGAGTGTTCCAAAGGCTAAAAAATGGAATCAAACCAATACATCAACAACCAATAACAACGCTTCAGCTAAAGCTTCGGCTTCACCTCAAGATCAAGCAGAATTGGATAAGATTCTTGATAAAATAAAGAAATCGGGCTACACTGCTCTCACAAGCGAAGAGAAACAACGCCTGTTTGATGTGAGCAAACGCATAAAATAACCAATCCACAACATGACTAAAATCAAACAAATATTATCATTTATAGTTTTAGCCATTGCAATCCTTGTGGCATTGGGAACCCTTGCTACGGCATATGCGGGCAATATCAATCCTATGGATTCAAAGATTGCTCCACTGCTATGCATGACCTTCCCCTACTGGATTGTCGCATCACTAGTTGTGATTGTAATATCATTTTTTGTAAAAAAACGATATTCACTCATTCCACTCATGGCGTTAGTGATATGCTGGGAATCTATTTTGCTAATATGCCCATTAAATTTATTCTCTTCACACAACAATAATGGGAGCAACACATTCACTCTATTGAGTTATAATGCGTACAACTTTAAAGGATTTGACAAAAGCAATACCGATGAAGATTCAAATGCAACACTCAATTATATCGCAACAACCGATGCCGACATCGTGTGTCTTCAAGAATGTGAATATCTATCACCAATTCATCGCTGGAATGTATATAAAAAGCAAGTAAACGAGATAAAAAAACAATACCCTTATCGCATAATCGGCGTAGAGCATGGGCAATCTATATTCTCAAAATATCCCGTTAAAGAAATATTTAAAGAAGGATATTTCTCGCACTTTGTTGTAGATATGCCCAATGGTAGTAGTATCGACATCATTGATGTGCATCTAAAATCAATTCCTCTCACCGCCAAAGATAAGCAACAATATAACGATGCTATTTCCGACATCGTAAACAGCACCAATTCCAAAGAGATATCTTCGCTCAAGAACATTATGAAGAAAATCTCTTATGCCGCACAAAAGCGTGCATTGCAAGCCAACAAACTTAGTCAATATATCCACTCTATCGAAAATGAAAACATCATAATATGTGGAGATTTTAATGATGTGCCAGGCTGTTATGCCATCAACACAATTGCCGATGATGACTTCGACGACGCATATACCGAATGTGGATTTGGACCAATGAATACCTACCACGGCAACAACATCAATTTCCGCATTGACCATGTGCTATACAAAGGCGATATTGAAGCCGTTTCGTTCTCTCGTGGGAATGTAAAATATAGCGATCACTACCCTCTATTCGTTAGATTTAGTTGGGACAACGACTAATTATTCAAACCTATGAAATATTTATAATTCAATTAATACATTTCAAATTATGAAGAAACAATTATTAACCCTCGCAGCATGCGCATGTATGACAGCTGCATTAACACAGTCATGCTCTATGCAAGAAACAAGCGACAATCCATTCTTGGCAGAGTACACTACCGAGTTTGAGATTCCCCCATTTGACTCAATCAAAGTTGAGCATTACCTACCTGCATTAGAAGCTGGTATCGCAGAACAAAACAAAGAAATCGAGGCTATCATCAACAATTCAGAAGCTCCTACTTTTGAAAACACTATCCTCGCTCTCGACAACTCTGGCGAAATCATCAACAAAGTAGCATACGTATTCTATGCTCTTACCGAGTCTCTCTCTTCTGACGAGCTTCAAAAAGTTGACGAAGAATTCACTCCACTTTTAACAAAACACAGCGATGAAATTTCAATGAATGACAAACTCTTTGAACGCATCAAAGCTGTTTATGATGATCGCGCTAACCACAAATACACTACTGCACAACTTCGTCTCATTGAAGACAAATACAAATCATTCACTCGCAATGGTGCGCTCCTCGATGCTGAAAAGAAAGAAGAATTGAAGGAAATCAACACCGAACTCGCTGGTCTTTACCTTCAATTCAACAAAAACCTCTTGAACGCAACTAACGCATTCGAACTCGCTGTTGCTCCTCAAGATTCTATCAAACTTGGTGGTCTTCCTGCATCAAGCATCGCTGTAGCAGCTGAAGAAGCTAAAAATCGCGGTAAAGAAGGTTGGGTATTCACTCTCCACGCTCCAAGCCGCTTACCATTGTTGCAATATGCTCAAAATCGCGAATTGCGTCGTCTCATGTATGAAGGTTACATCAACCTCGCTACCGAAGGCGAAAACGACAACCGTCCTGTTATCAACAAAATCATGCAAGCTCGCACTAAAAAAGCTGCATTGCTCGGCTTTGACAACTTCGCAGCTTACATGACCGACAAAGTAATGGCTAAAACTCCTCAAAATGCAAAAGATCTTCTCTTAAAGATTTGGGAACCAGCTATCAAGAAAGTTGATGAAGAGGTTGCTGAAATGCAATCGGTAGTAAAAGAGGAAGGTTTTGACTTTGAAATTGCTCCTTGGGACTACTATTACTATGCAGAAAAAGTACGTCAAAAGAAATACGCTCTCGACGAAGACGAAGTGCGTCAATACTTTGCTGTTGACAACGTAGTGAAAGGTATCTTCTCTATGGCTGAACGCCTCTATGGTGTTACATTCCGTGAACTCCCTAACGCTCCTAAATATCACCCTGAAGTAAATGTTTACGAAGTACTTGATGCTGAAGGCAACCATGTTTCAGTATTCATGACCGACTACTTCCCACGCGCATCAAAACGTCAAGGTGCTTGGATGAGCGAATTCAAAGGCTCTTACATCGATGAAAACGGCAACTCTGTTCGTCCTATCATCTACAACGTAGGTAACTTCACTAAACCTACTGCCGAAACTCCATCACTCCTCACTCTCGACGAGGTAGAAACTACATTCCACGAATTTGGTCATGGCCTTCACGGCATGTTGACTCGCGCTCAATATCGTTCACAAGCAGGTACAAATGTTGACCGCGACTTCGTAGAACTTCCATCTCAAATTCACGAACACTGGGCTCTCGAACCTGAATTGCTCAAATCATACGCATTCCACTACAAAACTGGCGAAGTGATGCCTGCTGAACTCATCAAGAAACTTCAAGATGCATCAACTCACAACCAAGGTTTCACAACTACCGAACTTGCTGGTGCTGCACTTCTTGACCTCTATTGGAACTCTACAAACTTTGACAGCGATGTAGATGTTGCTGAATTTGAAGCAAAAGTAGCAAAAGAACTCAACATGCCTGAAGAAGTTCAATTCCGTTATCGCAGTACATACTTCAAACACATCTTCGGTAGCGACGGCTATGCTGCTGGTTACTACACTTATCTTTGGGCTGAAGTTCTCGACGCTGACGGCTTCGAACTTTTCAAAGAAAAAGGTGTATTTGACAAAGCAACTGCCGATGCATTCCGCATCAACGTGCTTGAAGCAGGTGGTAGCGAAGACCCAATGAAATTATATATCAACTTCCGTGGTCAAGAACCTAACCCTGAAGCACTCCTTCGCAACCGCGGCCTTTTGAAATAAGATATTTCATACACTATAATAACCAGCCATCGAGCCCTGCTCGGTGGCTGGTTTGTTTCTATTCTTAATAAAACGGATACGACATGCCGTATTCCTACACTCTTTAATTATACATTAATAGCATAGATTAATAACAAGTGCCACGTCAAAATCAACCCCTCCGTCACTTCGTGCCACAATGCTACAGTGAGTCTCATTTTTATGCACCTGCATAGCAGACATGCACTATTCACTCACTCGCGATCTCTTCGAGGTTCCCCTAATATTTTTCAGAGGAGGAGTACGGCATATCTCCCAAACATATTTTATAATAAGACAAGAGGGTGCTCTAAAATCTGAGCACCCTCTTTAGCAATATATTGAATTGTTTTTATTATTTAGCCAATTTGTGATTTACAGCGAGGCGAATGTTGTTAAAAATCTCATCTACACTACCACTACCTTTTATTGAAAGGTATTTATCTTCGTTGATATAGTAGTCGCGAAGAGGTGATGTTTGTGAGTGATATACATTCAATCGTTGTTTGATTGTTTCGAGGTTGTCATCAGCACGACCTGAGTCTTTACCTCGTTTGATGAGACGATCAATCAATTCTTCATCTTCAACTTCAAGACCAATTACTGCATGTACCTTTGAGCCACGATCAGCAAGCATCTTTTTCAATTCTTTTGCTTGATTGATAGTGCGAGGGAATCCGTCGAAAATTACACCCTTTGCAGTTTCGGGGTTAGAGTCGAGCAAGTCCGCAAGAATTGACTCCATTAAGTCGTCGGGGATAAGATGTCCCTTTGAAATAAAACTGTCAGCAATTATTCCTAATTCAGTGCCACGAGCAATATGATCGCGCAACACCTCTCCAGTAGAGATGTGGTATAATCCGTATTCATCAATTAGTCGCTCACTTTGAGTGCCTTTACCACTCCCAGGAGCTCCAAATATTACCAAATTAACCATTTGTTCTTTCAAAATAAATAAAGTAATCTATGTGTATAATCTAAAATCTAACATTGTGTACGTTTAATCAAGGAATTACTCCTCTTTCAACACATAAATATCGGGTAGGTTGCGAGCTTGTTCATCTAAGTCAAGACCATAACCGATAATAAATTTTGATGGGATTGCAAAACCCACATAGTCAATATTCACATCACATTGCAATGACTCGGGTTTATACAACAATGATGCGACCTTTACTTGTGTTGGATTTTTAGCTTTAAGGTCTTCAACCAAACGTTTCATTGTGAAACCAGTGTCGACGATATCCTCGATTACTACTACTGTGCGGTTAGTAATATCTTCGGTCAACCCATGAATTTGCTTTACATTGCCAGTTGTTCCTGTTCCATCATAACTTTTCAAGCGGATAAAAGCAATTTCTGCATCATATTCAAATGCTCTGAATAAATCGCTTGCAAATGCAAATGCGCCATTAAGCACACACACAAACAAGGGATTAACATCACCACAATCGCGCATTATTTCCTTTGCCATTTTATTAACACGCGCTGCGATTTGTTCTCTGTTAATAAATGGGACAAATGTCAATCCGTTATATGTAACTTCCTTTGCTTGCATATCTTTTTCTATATAATTTGTTGCAAATTTATAAAAATATTAACTCACTGCCAAACCTAATCGTGTATTATAGCACATTTTTTTGATTTAATTTTTGTTTTGGAGTATAAAGCCGAATATAATTTGTATTTTTGTAAGCTAAACAGCATTCAAAACAAACAACAAATCGTCACTTAAATGAGAATTTTCAACAACGAAACAATACGAGCTATTGACAAGGCTACTATCGAGAACGAAAATGTTACATCTTTAGACCTTGTTGAACGCGCTTCAGAGGCGATTGCCAATGAAATTATATCACGTTGGCGCCCTAATAAACCTATATCTATCTTTGCTGGATTTGGCAACAATGGTGCCGATGCATTAGCTGTGGCTCGACTACTAATTGAACAAGGATATAATCCCGAAATATACCTTTTCAATATTGGTGGTAATATGTTGAGCGATGAGTGTCGTGTTTGTCGTGATAAATTGTTGGAATTGGGGGATATTAATTTCACTGAAATTGTAAAAAATTTCACTCTCCCTGCATTGAGTTCCAATTATGTTGTCATTGATGGCTTGTTTGGCTCGGGATTAAATAGACCCATTTGTGGTGGATTTACTACAGTTATTCAATACATTAACGAATCGGGGGCTACGATTGTTTCAATTGATGTTCCATCGGGAATGCTTGGAGACTGGAATGCTAATCCTATCAATCGTAACATTATCCATGCCGACCTCACCTTAGCTATTCAATTCCCACGTTTGGCATTCTTCTTAAAAGACAATTCTCAACTCATTGGAGAATGGAAAGTGCTTAACATTGGCCTTAGTAACGAAGCGATTAAAAATAGCGCTACCGATTTCTTCTTGGTCGAGAAGTCAGACATACGTTGTGCAATCAAAAAACGCAACACCTTTGCTAGCAAGGTCGATTGTGGTTCAGTCCTCATCGTTGCAGGGAGTTATGGCATGATGGGCGCTGCCGTATTGAGTGCTAATGCAGCCATTCGTTCAGGCGTTGGCAAGATAACTGTTCAATCGCCACAATGTGGTTATAATGTAATGCAAGTTTCGGCTCATGAAGCGATGTTTGTTGCCGACAAGCATGAGCTCATACTCACCGATATTGCTCCACGCCACCACTATAATGGCATTGCAATTGGTCCTGGTATCGGAACTCACGAATACACTATTCAAGCATTGGAGAAATTCCTCAAAAACACCAAGCAACCAGTAATAATTGACGCAGATGCTCTCAACTGCATTGCATTGCGTCCATCTCTATTGAACTATATTCCTGCAAACTCAATTATTACACCTCATGCAGGTGAATTTGATCGCATATTTGGCGAGCATAAGACCGATGAATCTCGATTAAGAACAGCCTTAGACCGAGCAAAACGCTATGGCATCATAATCGCACTAAAAGGTCGCCACACTGCCGTAGTACGTCACGATGGGAAAATCTTCTTCAACTCTTCGGGCAACGCATCACTGGCAACAGCTGGCAGTGGAGATGTACTCACTGGATTAATGGCTGGATTCCTTGCTCAGGGATATGCTCCAGAAATCGCGTCATTGATTGCAATATATGTGCATGGAGTTGCTGGAGAAATCTCAAGTGAAACCCACGGCATATTTGGCGTAAAAGCTGGAGATATTGCAGATAATACAGGTCGCGCTCTCAAACAAATATTAACCATCTAAATCATTATAACCATTTGAATTATGAAAAAATCGTGGATTATAACCTCGTTGGCACTATGCATGAGCATGAGCTTTTCAGCTCAAACTACACAAAAACTCACAGCCACTAAAGCGAGTGAATATGGTATAATATATACCCTTCCTTCTACTGTTGTTGATATCACTATTGAAACCGAAAAAACGGTAAAGAAACCGGGAGAATTTTATCGATATGCTAAGAAACATTTCAATGCCAATAATGCTATTGATCGTGAAAGTGAATCTATCACACTAAAATCTATCAATCTCACTACTCGTGGTGTTGCAGATAGCAATCAACAATATTTGATGCAATTCAAGTCGGGCAGCACTCCGTATTTGATTCTCAACGAAGAGAATCTTCCTTTGGCGATAAACACAACCGACATTCCCGAAGAGGAGAAGGAGGTAACCCTTCCTAAAGCACAAGCAGCTTTGCCTACTGCGTTGGAAACGAAAGCTGCACAACAAGTAATTAGCAAAGAGATGGCACAAAGCCAATCATCGGCAAAACGTGCTGAACTCGCAGCCAATCAATTATTTGAATTACGACAAACTCGCCAAGACATTCTCAATGGTCAAGCAGAGCAAATGCCTGCCGACGGAGAGGCTATGCAGATTACCCTCAACAACATTCAAGCACAAGAAGATGCTTTGATTGCTATGTTCATGGGTACAACTCAAGTATCAACTTCGGTCAAAACTATAACATTCACTCCTTCAGAGGAGGTAAGTCGCGAGATTATTGCACGCATATCAGCATCAGAAGGTATCATTGACTCTGAAGACCTTGCAGGCGAACCTATATACCTCACCCTCAACATTGTTGAAGAAGGGAAATTGCCACTCACTGAAAAGGGCGAGCCCAAAACGTTCCCTAAAGGTGGTGTTGCTTACAACATTCCTGGCAAAGTATCATTAAAAATCGAATATAATGGCGAGACATTCTGTGATGCCATTATCCCTTCGGCACAACATGGTGTAGTATTCGGTATTGACCCAAAACTCTTTACCGACAAAAAAGCACCCACTTACCTATTATTTGAACCCACAACTGGCGCAATCAAAGAACTTGGCGCCATTAGCATTGAAAAGAAATGAGCCGCAAAGAGGATTACAAACAACAAAATATAGATTTCCTTATCCAAACAGCTTCACAACCCGATGTAAAAAAATTACCGGAAGGCGTATTGTGTCGTGTCATTAAAGAGGGGAATGGAGCATCGCCCAATGCAACAAGCGTTGTATCAGTATACTATAAAGGGCGTCTCATTAACGGACGCATTTTTGATGATAACACATCAAATCCTTGCCCAGAGCCATTCCGTCTTAACGGAGTCATAAAAGGGTGGCAAATAGCCCTTGTCGGCATGAAAGTTGGCGATAAATGGGAAGTTATCATACCTGCATCGGTTGGCTATGGTTCAAAAACTGTCGATGACATACCTCGCAACTCTACACTAATTTTTGAAATTGAATTAGTGAGCATTTTCTAATCTCAAATAAAATCAAGAAACTATATAATGATTGACAACACTACTTTTGGCACACGTACAGCAATTTTCCACACTCTCGGTTGCAAACTCAATTTTGCTGAGACTTCGACTGTTGCAAAAATGTTTGCCGACAAAGGTATTCGCCGAGCACAAACTGGAGAGACTCCCGATGTGGTGGTAGTAAATACCTGCAGTGTAACCGAACTTGCCGACAAAAAATGTCGACAAGCAATACGCTCTTTCATAAAAAAATATCCTAATGCAACAGTTATCGTTACTGGTTGCTATGCCCAGCTCAAAAGTGAAGAGATTGCAGCAATTCCTGGCGTAAAAATCGTAGCAGGTAGTGATCAAAAATTACTACTCACTGAGTTTCTTGACGAATTTACTGCGACACATGAACCTCGCACCATCGTAACCCCTATGCGCGAGATGCGCCATTTCTGCCCATCATGCTCTCGTGGTGATCGCACTCGATATTTCCTCAAAGTGCAAGATGGATGCGACTATTACTGCACCTACTGCACAATCCCTATGGCTCGTGGTCGCAGCCGTTCAGGAACGATCGAGGAGATGGTGGCACAAGCCAAACAAGTGGTAGCCGAAGGTGGTAAAGAAATCGTTATCACAGGTGTAAATATTGGCGACTTTGGTAAAGGTCGCGACGATAATTTCTTCGACCTCATAAAAGCGCTCGACGAAGTAGAAGGGATTGAACGCTATCGCATATCTTCGATAGAACCTAACCTTCTCACCGACGAAATAATCGAATGGGTAGCAACATCTAAACGCTTCATGCCTCACTTCCACATACCGTTACAAAGTGGTAGCGATGAAGTATTGAAGCTTATGCACCGGCACTACGACACAGCCCTATTCCGTTCTAAAATAGAGAAAATTAGAGACACAATACCTCACGCTTTCATTGGCGTTGACCTCATTGTGGGTGCACGTGGCGAAACACCCGAACTATTTGAAGAATCACGCCAGTTTATCGAATCGCTCGATATTTCACGTTTGCACGTGTTCACCTATTCAGAGCGCCCAGGCACTCGTGCATTAAAAATTGAGTATGCCGTTGACCCTCGAGAAAAACATCGTCGCACTCGCATCATGCTCGACCTCTCGGAACGCAAATTACAGGAATTTACACAACGATTCATCGGCACTACTCGTCAAGTGCTGCTCGAACACTCAAAATCGGGCAAACCTATGAGTGGTTTTACCGATAACTATATCAAAGTCGAGGTAGCACGTCAACCTCAACTTGACAACACTTTGGCGCAAGTGAAACTCAACGAGATAATCAATAACGGTGAAGAGGTGAAAGGAGAAATCATATCATGAACAAAGTAGCCGTCATTATCCTCAACTGGAATGGAGAAAAGCTCTTGCGTGAGTTTCTCCCAAGCGTAATTGCTACAACCGACCCCACTATTGCCGATGTGATTGTTGCCGACAATGGTAGCACCGACTCCTCGGTAGAATTGTTGCGCAACGAATTCCCTCAAGTGAAAGTTCTAGAATTTAGCGAAAACTACGGATTTGCTGAGGGGTATAATCGCGCAATAAAAGAGACAAATTATCCTTACACTATTCTCCTCAATAGCGATGTGGCTACCACAGATGGTTGGATAAATACTCTATATGACTACATGGAAGCTAACCCCAATGTAGGAGCATGTCAACCCAAGATTAGAGCCTACACCAACAAATCTCACTTTGAATATGCTGGTGCAGTGGGCGGATTTATCGATTGCAATGGCTATCCCTATTGCCGTGGTCGTATATTTGATTCAGTAGAGGAAGATAAAGGACAATACGACGAAATAATCCCCATCTTTTGGGCCACAGGAGCAGCCTTAATGGTTCGTTCTGAACTATACCTCAAAGTGGGAGGTCTTGATAAAGAGTTTTTCGCCCACATGGAAGAAATCGATCTTTGTTGGCGCATATTGCTCACTGGTAGCGACATTGTAGCCGTGCCACAATCAACGGTTTATCATCTTGGTGGAGGTAGTTTGCCTGCATCAAATCCACGCAAAACCTATCTCAACTTCCGCAACAACTTATTGATGTTGCACAAAAACCTGCCCGACTATACTCGTGGCAAAAAACTCTTTGTTCGCCGATTGCTCGACACTATTGCTTGGGCAAAGTTTATGGCAACTTTTGATTTCAAAAATGCCAATGCCATACTCAAAGCACATTGTGATTTCAAAAAAATGCGCAAAATATACACATCACACCCCGATATTGACTTGCTCAAAACTCGCCACGATTGCCACCGAAATATCCTCGTTGACTACTATCTTCGTGGCCACAAAACTTGGGATAAGTTGCAATAATGCTTTAAAACATTCCATCTTTAAAATATCAATCTCACTTATACAGTATTAAGCTGATGGTGAGATTTCTTTTTTTGTCAATATTTAACGCGATAATTTTTGTAAAATTTGTGAGAATGGGTTAATTTTACAAATTATATAAAAAAATCATAACGAATGAAACATATCATTATCGCATCTGTACTAACAATGATGTCATTTACAAGTTCTTTTGCTGCAGATATAGAATTACCTCAACCACAAAAAACTGGTGGAATGCCACTTATGGAGGCTCTATCTAATCGTAAATCTACTCGTGAATTCTCTCAAGACAAACGACTCTCAACTCAACAATTAAGCGACCTACTTTGGGCTGCTTGTGGTTATAATCGTGACGACAAATTAACTATCCCAACTGCATTAAACCGCCAAGAGGTATCAGTATATGTCATTACTCCCGAAGGTGCTTGGCTTTATGCTGCAAAAGAGAATAAATTACTCCAAGTTACCGATAAAGATGTGCGCGATTATGCTGCAGCACAAGATTATGCTAAAAAAGCTCCATTAAATATCGCTATCGTAAGCGATAAAGACTTAATGCCACACGACATCTTTGCAGGAACCGATGCTGGTGCTGCAATGCAAAACATTTATTTGTGGTGCGCTTCAAACGATATCGGAACTGTAACACGAGGTAGTTTTGATGGAGAAAATCTTGCGAAAGCCCTTAACTTAAAAGATTCACAACGAGTAATCCTCGTACAAACAGTAGGTTATTAATTATGAGAAAAGCTGAAAGGAAAAAATATCGCATTATAATATTAGTTGTTGCAATCGTATCGTTTATATTGGGACGATGCTCGGTAGGCAACAGTAGCGAAGAGTCTGCCAACGCAAAAAACACCGAGTCAACCGAGGGGGTTGATAGCACTGTAACTAATAACAAAGAATCAGTAACCAAAGGAGAAAAAACAGTTATTGAAGAAGAGGTAATAGAAATTGACGAATCAAAACCTCTCGATAGCAAAACCACAATTGAAATTCTCAACCGCAAACCTGATTCTAAATGGGACAACCACATAGAGAATAATGATGATTTCGTTGCACAACCTTTAGAAACTCACTTCACTGGTAGTCGTTCAAAAATCTTTAACGATAGTAACCATGTACAACTTGCTGCAGCCGAAAAGATAGGCATCAAACCTATTACCAACATGAGTGAAGCGTGGAATCTATCTCGCCCAATAAAACTTATCGCATCATGTGAAGAATATTATCTCGACGAGTTGACCCATTCATATCCATTCCTTGTTCCTGAAGCCGAAAAACTTCTCAAAGAAATTGGTGCTCGATTCAATCAATTATTATGGGAACGAGGTAAAAGCAAATATCGCATTAAGGTAACAAGCGTATTACGCACATCTGAAAACATCAAAGAGTTGATGAAAAGCAATACCAATGCTATTGCAACCTCAACTCACCAATACGCAACAACATTTGACATCAGTTACTCTAAATTCGTTCAAGATAGTGCCGAAAATCCTCGTACATTTGCCGATCTTTCAGCTTTACTCTCTGAAATAATATATGAATTTCATACCAAAGGTCGTTGCTATGTAAAATATGAGGCAAAGCAAAGTTGCTTCCACCTCACAGTACGTCCTTAAGAAATTGGTCTAAATAAATTAGTGAAAGGCAATTGTCTTTCACTAATCTCATAAAATCATATCGATTTACGTCTTCAAGTCATAGAATATGAGTGATAATACAAATATCAATAACGGAAAAGAGGCAAAGAAAAAGCCCCTATGGAAAAAGTTGCTAAAGGGAACAATGTGGACCATAATAGGGTTTGTGCTTCTTGTATTTGGATTAGCGCAAGCAGTAGTGTGCATACTCACACCCGAGCGACTTACTCCATTGACCGAAAAATATTTGACACAGACACTCAATGCCGATGTTAATATTGACCGTGTGGAATTAACCATATGGAGCACATTCCCCGATGTTACCCTTGAAATAGACAATTTATCGGTAATAAGCAATTCTCTTAAACAAATTGATGACTCTGTTAGGGTAAAACTCCCCAGCAATGCCGATAGCTTACTTTCTCTAGGACATTTCCGTGGAGGTGTAAATATACACAAACTATTGGTGGGGAAATTAAGCCTATATGACATACAACTCCACCAACCAATGGTAAATCTTGTAGTAGTTGATAGCATCAACTCTAACTTCAACATTCTCCTTCCCTCTGAACCCGAAATTGAGACTGACACTGCTACAACCGAATTACCAATCATTGAAATTAATCGTTTTGCAATCATTGATGCTAAACCTATTAAATTTTACTCACTTCCCGATAGCATTGATGTTGCTCTTCTACTAAATACGACATATCTTGATGGCACAAACAGCCCTCAATACACGCTCGATATAAATGGAAATGTTGCGACACCACTTCTTGGATTAATTAACCTTAAAGATGTGCCATTTGTTCTAAATGGAGGTATTAAGTGGGACCAAGCATCACCAACTCTCGTGGAGTTGAATGCTTTTAATGCTGGAGTAGACATTTTCAATGCTCATATCAACGGACGATTTGACTTGGGCGATGAGATGACTATTAATGAATTAAAAGTCGCTCTCGAACCTATTAAATACACCGACATTAAGGCTCGCATACCTCAAGAATATGCATCACTCTGCAAAGACATTTACTCCGATGCAGCCATTTCTTTTGAAACACAGTTAACTAAACCATATAATCTGTCAACCGACACTATTCCTTGGGCAGAGGTAAAGATTGATGTACCTCAATGTAAATTTGAATACGGCGACTTAAATGTTGACAAGTTCAAAGCTAAAGTAAATGCATCGCTCAAAGGTGAAAATCTCAACGATGCGATTGTTGATGTTGCCTATGTTACCCTCAATGGTATGGGCATAAATTGTAATCTGTCTACTGTAGCATCTTCGATCATCTCTGACCCTCTTGTTGATGGCAAGTTCTCTGGAATGATAAGCCTTGCAAAATTGCCACCTTTTGTAAAGAAAATGATTGATGGCAAATTAAGCGGGAAGGTCAATGCCAACACCGAATTCAATTTACGATTAAGTCATCTTGATAAAAATAATTTCCACAAGGCAAAGGTAAAAGGCGATGTTGAAATCAATGACTTGAATTTCCTCTCAAACGATACACTCACTAATCTATATGCACGTAACACAGTAGTAACCTTAGGCACAAGCGAAAGTTTTGTACGAAATACACATCGCGTTGATAGCCTATTGACGGCATCAATAAAGGTTGATACTTGTGCTTTAGTATACGACACACATAACGTGCGTTTCTCTAATATCAAAGCAGGTGTAGGATGTGCTAACTTAGCATCATCACTTGACTCTACCCTAGTAAATCCTATAGGAGGAACATTGCGATTTGACCGATTAAACTATGCTTCTGAAGCTGACACTATGCGAGTGCGTCTTCGTGATGTAAAATGTTTTGCCTCTTTACGAAGATTCAAACAACTTGAGAAAGTTCCCGAACTTTCACTTCGTATGGATATAGGACGAGCAGGCGCTTCAACAAAAGAGATGCGTGTAAATCTTCGCGAAAGTAATTTCTCTGTAAAAGCACATCTTCAACCACGTCGCAAAATGTCGCCTCAGGTAAAACAATCTTTTGATCGCATCATAAAAGAGAACCCAACAATCACTAACGACTCGGCATATGCGATGGCACGTCGAGAGGTATCTGCTCGTCGAAAATCAAGGAGCGCACGCATTGATAGCATGGAGAAAGAAATTTCCACTGTTGACTTTGGTGTAGACCGTAGTACTCGCGCATTGCTAAACAGATGGAATGTAAAAGGTAGCATAACAGCAAAAAGCGCTCGCGTATTTACCCCATATTTCCCTCTCCGCAATCGCATTTCAGATGTTGAGATTGAATTTACGACCGATAGTGTTGCTATCAACAGCATGCAATACAAAGCTGGACGCAGCAATTTTAGTGCATTTGGTTCGATTAGCAATATTAAAAAGGCTCTAAGTGGAAGTAGCCGACAACCACTAAAATTAGCATTGATATTAAAAAGCGACACTATTGATGTCAACCAACTTGCAGAAGCTGCATTTGCTGGGGCTGCATTTGCCGAAAAAGCATCGACTTCTGCCATGAGTACTGCGCTTGAAAACATAGAAGATGAAGCTGCGCTTGAAGCAACAATCGCCAAAGAAGCCGAAACTCAAAGTGCTGGTGCATTGCTCGTACCAATGAATATTGATGGTCTTTTACGCGTGTCGGCAAAAAATATCATTTACAGTGATATGCTAATGAACAAAATGTCGGGAAATATTCAGATTTATCGTGGTTCATTGCGTTTAGATCAACTTAGAGCAACAACTGATATAGGTAGTGTTAATCTATCGGCTCTTTACTCAGCCCCAACGAAAAAAGATATGAGTTTTGGCTTCGGATTAGAACTCAAAGATTTCTACATTGACCGAGTGCTTGAGTTAGTCCCAGCCATCGACTCTATTATGCCTCTATTAAAAGATATCAAAGGTATAATTAATGCTGACCTCGCAGCAACTGCCGACCTCGACTCTGCAATGAACTTTGTAATGCCTTCGTTGAATGCTGCTATCAAACTCGAAGGTGATAGCCTTGTATTGATGGATGCCGAAACTTTTAGAGCTGTATCAAAATGGCTACTCTTCAAGGATAAAAAGAAGAATATGGTTGACAAAATGGCTGTTGAGGTATTGGTAAAAGACTCTCAACTCGAGTTATTCCCATTTATGTTCAACATCGACCGATACAAGCTTGGAGTACTTGGTTATAACGACTTGGCAATGAATTTCAACTACCATGTTTCGGTATTGAAATCTCCTATACCATTCAAATTTGGCATTACCGTTAAGGGTAATCCCGATAAGATGAAGGTAAAACTTGGCAAAGCCAAATTCAAAGAAAATATGGCTGCTGAACGTGTTGCTATCGTCGACACTACTCGTATCAACCTTATGCGTCAAATTGAAAACGTATTCCGCCGTGGTGTTGATCGTTCTTCAAAACTCAAACTTATCGACACTGGTCAAAAAGTTGAGCGATTTACCGACGAAGAATCAAATGACACAATTTCTCATACCGACTCTTTATTGTTTATTCAAGAAGGGTTGTTACCTGCTCCACCCGAGCCTATAGCAACGTCAACCAAAGATAACAAAAACAACAAAAAGAAGAAAGGTCAAAAGAAACAATAATGGATATTTCAGATGATATAATATTGTCGTTTCTACAGCGACGCCACTATAAGCAATTGCAACCTCTTGCTGCCCTCATAGACATGGATGGCACGCTATATGACTCTATGGGCAACCATGCCGACGCATGGCATAAGTTGTCAACCGAGTTAGGAATAGCAACCACTCGTGAGGAATTCTTCCTCTACGAAGGTCGCACTGGAGCATCGACTCTCAATCTTCTTTTTAATCGTGCTTACAATCGCGATGCTACACCCCAAGAGATTGAGGAATTATATGCTCGCAAAGCTTTATATTTCACCCAAATGCCAGCGGTAAGACCGATGCCAGGAGCGATGAAAATGCTCGATTTCTTCAAAGAGGTGAATATGCGTCGTGTCCTTGTAACCGGATCAGGGCAACGTTCGTTGATAGATCGTCTTGAACGAGATTTCCCTGGAGCTTTTACCCCCGACATGATGGTAACTTCACGCGATGTAAAATGTGGCAAACCTCATCCCGAACCATTTATCAAAGCGATGGAAATGGCTCGCGTGCGACCTTCGCAAGCAATCGCGATTGAGAATGCTCCTCTCGGAGTGAAATCAGCAAGCTCTGCTGGTGCATTTACAGTAGCTGTAACAACTGGACCTATTCCTCGCGAAGAATTAGAAAAAGCTGGTGCCGCAATTGTATTTGATTCGATGGAACAATGTGCAGAGATGTTACCTCAATTAGTACTTAAAATGTTTAATCTCGCAATCTAATGAAACATCAAGATTTGATATTTAGCAACGACGTGGCATCACACCTTGATGCCTTAGTTGAAAAATATAACCCATCTAAATTGTTTATCCTTGTTGATAAGAATACTCGCGAACTCGTATTACCAATTCTTGTCAATGAGTCAAAAACAGCATCTAATGCTTCGGTTATTACAATTGAAGCAGGCGATACTAATAAAAACATTGAATCATTAATGCTCATTTGGTCTCAACTTGTTGAAGGTGGAGCCACTCGCAAATCAATGTTAATAAACCTCGGTGGAGGTGTCGTTACCGATATTGGTGGTTTTGCTGGTGCAACATTCAAGCGAGGCATACGATTCGTAAATATTCCCACCACTCTATTGAGCGCCGTTGATGCGGCAGTAGGTGGCAAAACTGGCATAAATTTCCATGGTTTTAAGAATGAGATTGGTGCGTTTTGTGAGGCCGAAGCTGTGATTATATCTACTCGTTTTCTCTCAACATTAAGCAACGAAGAACTACTCTCAGGATATGCCGAAATGCTAAAGCATGGGCTTATATCAAACGTAGATACTTATAACCGATTAATTGCACAAGACGTAACCAACATTGATGCTGAGCAAATGCTATTGTTACTCCAAGAGAGTGTTTTGGTCAAAAAGCATATTGTTGAAGAAGACCCTACCGAAAAAGGCATTCGCCGTGCGCTTAATCTTGGACATACTGCTGGACATGCTTTTGAATCACTTGCTCTTCATCGCAAATCACCCATTCCTCACGGCTATGCTGTAGCATGGGGATTGGTCGTGGAATTAGTGCTATCTCATATGCAATTAAAGTTCCCTTCTAACGAATTATCTCGATTGGCTACATATATATATGAAAACTATGGTGCATTCCACATCACCTGCGATGACTATCCTTCACTAATTGAATTTATGCGCCATGATAAGAAAAATGATTCTGCTAACGAGATTAACTTCACAATGTTGAAAAACGTTGGCGACATTCATATTGACTGCATCGCAACCGAAGAGGATATCAAAACAGCCCTCGACATCTATCGCGACTTTATGCACATATAATACATTAATTATATAAGGTCGTTTTATCAAATATATCAAACAACAAAAATCCCTCGAGTCAATGACCCGAGGGATTTTGCTTATATTACAAGTTTATTGATTACTTGTTTTCAGGATCTACGCCCCATTGTTGTTGAGCAAGGCGGCGGTAGTTGTTGTAACGCCATTGAGCATTTTCCTTAGCAGCAGCGAAGAGTTCAGCAGCTTCTTCAGGATATTGCTTCATAACTGATGCGTAACGAACTTCACCTTTGAGGAAGTTTTCAAACTCATCCCAGTTAGGCTCTTTGCTATCGAGAGTGAATGGGTTTTTACCTTCAGCTTCGAGAGTTGGGTTGTAGCGCCACAAATGCCAGTACCCGCATGCTACTGCGTTAGCTTCTTCTTGTTGTGCTTTACCCATACCAGCACGGAGACCGTGGTTGATACATGGAGCGTAAGCGATGATGATTGATGGTCCGTCGTATGCTTCAGCTTCGCGGATAGCTTTGAGTGTTTGAGCTTGGTCAGCACCCATAGCGATTTGTGCTACGTAAACATAACCATAAGTTGACGCGATGAGACCGAGGTCTTTTTTGCGAACGCGTTTACCAGCAGCAGCAAACTTAGCAATCGCACCGATAGGAGTTGATTTAGAAGCTTGACCACCAGTGTTAGAGTAAACTTCAGTATCGAGTACGAGGATATTTACATTCTTACCTGATGCAAGAACGTGGTCAAGACCACCGAAACCAATATCGTAAGAAGCACCGTCACCACCGATAATCCATTGTGAACGTTTAGCGATGTATTGTTTTACAGAGAGGATGTTGTTGCAAGTATCGCAACCGCAAGCTTCACAAGCAGGAACGAGTTTGTCTGCGATTTCGCGAGTTTTAGCAGCATCTTCTTTGTTTTCGAGCCATTCAGCAGCTAGAGCTTTGATTTCTTCACCACATTTTGGACAGTTGAGAGCATCGTTCATGTAACCTTCGAGACGAGCACGCATCTTTTCGTTAGCGATAGTCATACCAAGACCGAATTCGCAGAAGTCTTCGAAAAGTGAGTTAGCCCAAGCAGGACCATGGCCACGTTTGTTAGTAGTATAAGGAGTTGAAGGAACAGAACCAGAGTAGATTGATGAACAACCTGTAGCGTTTGCTACCATTTCGTGGTCACCATAAAGTTGAGTGATGAGTTTTACATAAGGAGTTTCACCACAACCTGAACAAGCGCCAGAGAACTCAAACAATGGAGTTGCAAATTGGCTATTCTTAACGTTAGCTTTAACGTCAACGAGGTTTTGTTTAGATTCAACTTTTTCTACGCAGTAGTCCCAAGTTTTTTGAACTTCGAGTTGAGTTTCAAGAGGCTTCATTTCAAGAGCTTTCACACCCTTCTTGCCAGGACAAACGTCAACACAGTTTCCACAACCAAGACAGTCTAGAACGTCAACAGCTTGAATAAACTTCATGTCAGCAAATTGTTTACCGATTGCTGGAAGAGCATCAGTTGAAGGACATGCAGCCATTTCGTTAGCGTCGAGAACAAATGGACGGATAGCAGCGTGAGGACAAACGTAAGCACATTTGTTACATTGGATACAGTTTTCAGAAATCCATTCAGGAACGAATGCAGCTACACCACGTTTTTCGTATTTAGCTGTACCTTGAGCCCAAGTACCATCTTCGATACCTTTGAATGCAGAAACTTTCAAGAGATCGCCATCTTGTGCGTTGATAGGACGAACAACTTCGTTGATGAATGCTGGATCATTGTTTGCAGCAACTTCGTCATCAGCGAGGTTAGCCCAAGCTGGGTCAACAGCGAGAGTTTTGTATTCGTTACCACGGTCAACAGCAGCATAGTTTTTATCAACCACGTCTTGACCTTTCTTACCATAGCTCTTAACGATGAATTTCTTCATTTGTTCTACAGCGAGGTCAACTGGAATTACTTCAGTGATGCGGAAGAATGCACTTTGAAGGATAGTGTTAGTACGGTTACCAAGACCAATTTCGCGAGCAATCTTAGTTGCGTTGATGTAGTAAACAGTAATATCGTTTTGAGCGAAGTAACGTTTTACTTTGTTAGGAAGGTTTTTAGCGAGTTCTTCACCGTCCCAGATAGTGTTCAACAAGAATGTACCACCTTTGCGAAGACCACGAGTTACATCATACATATTGAGGTAAGCTTGGACGTGGCAAGCAACGAAGTTAGGAGTAGTTACCAAATAAGTTGAACGAATAGGATCATCACCGAAACGGAGGTGTGAACAAGTGAAACCACCTGATTTCTTAGAGTCGTAAGCGAAGTAAGCTTGACAATATTTGTTGGTGTTGTCACCGATGATTTTTACAGAGTTTTTGTTAGCACCTACTGTACCGTCAGCACCAAGGCCGAAGAATTTAGCTTCGAAAGTACCTTCACCGCCAAGAGCGATTTCTTCTTTTGGAGGAAGTGAAGTGAATGTAACGTCGTCGATGATACCTACAGTAAATTGATCTTTAGGTTCTGGCAACGCAAGGTTTTCAAATACAGAGATGATTTGAGCTGGAGTTGTATCCTTAGAAGCAAGACCATAACGACCACCCACGATGAGAGGAGCGTTTTCTTTGCCATAGAAGCATTGTTTAACATCAAGGAACAATGGTTCGCCAACAGCTCCTGGTTCTTTTGTGCGGTCAAGAACAGCGATGCGTTTAGCTGTTGCAGGAACTGCAGCGAGGAAGTGTTTAGCAGAGAATGGACGATACAAGTGAACTGAAACGAGACCTACTTTTTCGCCATTAGCAACCATATGGTCGATTGCTTCTTGAGCAGCTTCAGTAACTGAACCCATAGCGATGATTACGCGTTCTGCATCTTCAGCACCATAGTAGTTAAACAAGCCATATTTGCGACCAGTGATTTCTGAAATCTTGTTCATGTATTCTTCAACGATTTCAGGAACTGCTTCGTAGTATTTGTTGCAAGCTTCACGGTGTTGGAAGAATACGTCGCTGTTTTCAGCCATACCACGTGCTACAGGAGCTTCTGGATTCAACGCGCGAGCACGGAATTCAGCGAGAGCTTCTTGGTCAACAAGTGGAGCGAGGTCTTCGTTTTCGAGCATCTCGATTTTTTGGATTTCGTGAGATGTACGGAAACCATCGAAGAAGTTAACGAAAGGTACGCGTGATTTGATAGTAGCTAAGTGAGCAACACCCGAGAGGTCCATAACTTCTTGTACAGAACCTTCAGCGAGCATAGCGAAACCTGTTTGACGCACTGACATTACATCTTGGTGGTCACCAAAGATACTCAATGCGTGAGAAGCAAGTGTACGAGCCGATACGTGGAATACACATGGGAGCAATTCACCTGCAATTTTATACATATTAGGAATCATAAGGAGGAGACCTTGTGAAGCAGTGTAAGTTGAAGTCAACGCACCTGCTTGAAGAGATCCGTGTACTGCACCAGCAGCACCACCTTCTGATTGCATTTCCTGAACTAGAACGGTTTCACCAAAGATGTTTTTACGTCCTGCAGCTGCCCATTCATCAACATATTCAGCCATTGTTGACGATGGAGTGATGGGATAAATCGCTGCTACTTCCGAGAACATATACGAGATATGTGCTGCAGCTTGATTACCATCACAGGTCAAGAATTTCTTTTCTTTACTCATAATTTTGTAATCTGTTTATATGAATTATAATGAATTATCTGAGGTATATATAATATACATTATTAATTTTTAGACTTGCAAAGTTACTAATTTATTAAATAAATGCCAAAAATAAAGACTTGAACTTAACTTTACACCCCTCTAAAACATTTATTTCTCCCACAATTATTCAACCCGATCTCAAATTTTCGGCAGTTT
>JAFYSL010000091.1 GCA_017559355.1 Muribaculaceae bacterium | reverse complement strand
ACTCACCCGTGCGCCGGTCGCCGGCAGTTATAGCAAGCTACAACCCCGCTGCCCCTCGACTTGCATGTGTTAAGCCTGTCGCTAGCGTTCATCCTGATCCAGGATCAAACTCTTCGTTGTTATTATCTTATTTTATTCTTTGCAAAACAAAATAGATTAAATTTGTTTATTTAATCTGTATTGACAATATCCGAGTTAATTCTTGACCAGATTGAATTTGCTTGGCTTTGAAATTGACAGAGATTTCATCTACTTTGCAGTAGACCCTTTCTCTTGTACTACTTCGTCTTATTGTAAAATTTTCAATGTTCTAATTGCTTTCGTGTCGCTCATTTTTTCGCGAGCCGAAATCTTTGCAAAGGTACGCCATTTTTTTGAACTAACAAAATTTTATCAAAAAATTAACAGGTTTTAACCTGTCGTCTCTTCGCTTAACCACCGCTGTGGTTCGTTCTCAAAAGCGAGTGCAAAGTTACGGCTTTTCTACATATCCACCAAATATTTTTACAACTATTTTTTAGCACTTTTGAGCCATTTTGAACTCAACAAACTATCCCACAATAATTTAACCCCTAAAAATTTTTATGTTGTAAAACATATTTTTAACAAATCACTACATCAACAGCCTTCACTTCTCGTTTTTATTGCATTTTTACACATTATTATATTAAAGGACGTTTTCGTAGTAATGAAGAATTCTAAGGGGTAAAAAAAGAAAATGCAGCGATTTGCTGCATTTTCTGATTATTCTATTCTCCTAATCTGAATACGATGCGTTGCACTCCATCTTGATAACGCGAACTCGATATACGGAAATGACCTATTTGCGAGGTGCTCTCTACATGGGCCCCAACACATGGGCAAGCATCATAGTCGCCAATATGCACTATGCGCAACATTTCAGACGCATCTTCGGGCAATCGCTCAAGATCGTATAGAGCCGAGGCTTCTTGCACTATTATATACTCAAATGTTACTGGCAAATCTTGTGCTATAACATTATTTATGGTGTTTTCTATCTCTTGCAACTGTTCGGGAGTGAGTGGTTGCGCAAGAGGATAATCACATTTTGACTTTTTGCGCTCAATGTGAGCATTGCGCGAACGTTTGCACCCTATCAATTTCACCATAGTGCCGTTCAATAAATGCTCAGCAGTGTGCATAGGTGGATGCTCAGCCTTGTTGTGAACGTTGAGTTGTGGTTCTTGATTCATTATTTCTTAAAATTTAAAGTCATATATTCGTGACTGGAGAGTTCAACTATTTAATCGGATAATGATTTTCACCTAATCCTTTACTAATTATTTTATTTCAATAGATATACCAAGGAAATAAATCGTTTGTTAATCACCACTAATGAGTATGCGCTTTACTCATTTGTTTTAAATGTGAGAATTTCATTCGTAGATTAATTATTTAGTTTTATGCTTAATATTTCTTTATTATAGCAATATTATTTTCATATCGAGGGAATGAAACCATACCATTGTTTACAATAGAGGTTTGTCCTGTATATAGTTCAATTATTTTTTCTCCATCGGCAAATTCTCCACCAAGATTAATATTTTGACCTACGATTGGATTCACTCTAATAATAAGTTTGTCTTTATCACTATAGCGCACACATGTGTGGGTATCAATGGTGCGTTGACGACCAATACCAATCACTTTGTTTTCACGGCGAATTTTGCCAAGACGTTGGAAATGGTTTAATTGTTGGCCGTTAACATCATTCCAATCCATGTCGGAACGGAATGCTTGATCGCTATCAACATTAAATCGTGCATCGCTAAGTTTACGACCAGTTTCGTCGCCATAAAATATTTGAGCTACCCCAGGAGCCAACAATAATGTAGTGGCACAATCTATCATATTATCCATATTAGCATCGCGATGATATGAATTATTGAGATAACTAAATGGATGCCAATCATCATGTGCTGCCACACTATCGGCATAAGCTTGCCAAGAGTAAACGATACCATCTAAATCACCTTGTTTAGGAAAATAAAAATTTACCATACTCGAAAAGCCCGCCGCAGCATATTGTGGTTTATAATCGATTGATGCACAATCAAAATCACCTGTCATGTAAAACTTGTCGGTCCAAGTTGATGCTGCATCATCAGGGTGAGCAGCCCTCCATTTATTAAGAGCTTCGTTGCAAGCATCATTAAGATCTTTCCAACGGTATAAATTTACATTCTCTACTATATCACAACGAAATCCATCAATTCCAAACTCTTCCACCCATGATGCAATCCATGCTATTACATATTGCATAGGATACCACTTGTGGTCTTTACGCAGATTTCGTGCTGAAGGATTTACCCAAGGATCATTGACTTTCCCCTCTTGTTCCCATTTTCGTTTGAAAAAATCGGGTATTTTTACTGACTCAGTACTTTCATCTTTGAAATCGGGCATACCGAACAATGTAGCTTCGAGCGGGTTGTTTTCATCCCAATTTTCGTCAGGCATACGCACCCAACCATAATCATACCACCCATTCCATTTGTGACGATTTACAAAGAACTCATCAAAACTCCATTTGCGAATATGTTGGGCAGCTTCCTGCTCAGTCAATCCTGTTTCGGCAAAACCATATTGTACCGCATCAAGCAATGTTGGATAACCTGGATCATTCAGGTTTGCCCCCAGCATCACACGAATACCTTGTGAATGCAAGGTATTAACCAATTCTCGAAACTCTTCAACCGTTCCGTAATTTTTATCAATTTGTGTGTAGTCGAGAGGATAATATCCATGATACCCATAGTGAGGAAAATCATTAATAGGTCCACTTCCCGTCATCCACCCATGTATTTGTTCATATACATCGGTCATCCACACTACATCTACTCCTAAATCAACAAAATAGCCATCTTTGGTTTTTTGAAGCATCCCTTTGAAATCTCCGCCATGAAATGTGGCTGCATTTAATTGCTCACTACCATAATCCACAATTCGTCCATAATTAACATCGTTGGTTGAATCACCATTGCAAAATCTGTCGGTAATTACAAAATAGACAGTGGCATTACCCCATTCAAAATCATTTGCTGAGACATTTGACACAACCTGCAAAGCAAATAAATTCAATAAAAGAAAAAAAATCTTTGTTTTCATCTCAATATAAATCAGACATAGTACACAATGTCCCTACAAGCCCATCGCTATTTTTCTAATCTTTTTAGGGATATCAGTATTATCATGTACTCCCATAAATTCATATGCACCACGGCCTATTGCGAATAATGGAACGGGGTCTCCAGTATGACCTGTTGCAATCCAACCGAAACCCGATTTGGCATTGATGATATTAAACACCTCAACTGCAAATTCGTTAAATGAGTTATAGAGAGTTTTTTGGTCGGCAGAGTTGCGCAACTTAAATGTGCTGTCAAACTTCTCAATCAATTTAGTTTCTTGCTCCTCGCTAATCTTGATTTTATCCCAGAAACCAAAACGAGCAGTGAGCTCAGCTTTCATGTCTTCCCATGTGTAAATGCGACGAGAGTTGAGAAGAGTTTTGGTGTAACCCGCAAAACGATCTTTCGACATACGTTGGCAATCAACGAGCGACATATCACCAAAGCGTACAGACAAGCCACCTGTGTTATGGTCGGCAGTTACCACGATGAGTGTTTCATCGGGGTGCTGAAGATAAAAATCATAGGCAACCTTAATTGCTTGATTGAAATTGAGAATTTCTTTTACCACTGCGCCACCATCGTTAGAGTGTCCGGCATAATCGATATTTCCACCTTCAACCATCATAAAGAATTGGTCGGGCGAATGTTTCAAAAGGTGGTCAAGGCATGCTTGAGTCATATCGGGGAGAGTGAGTGCACCCTCGATCGAATCGATTGTATAACCCACATTACTATCAATCGAATCTTTATTCAATAACACCACTCGACGAGAGTCTACATCTTTCAATGCATCAACACCCTTCACGATTGCCACATTGTTTTGTGCAAAATGTGAATATATATCGGAGGGATTACCATTGCTATCTTTTGTTCCTTTGAGTTTTGAGCCTGCGATAAATTCATAACCCGATGTTGCCATCTCTTTGTCAATTTCATACGCCATCGAACGATTTGGTTGATGCGCATAGAATGCTCCAGGGGTTGCATCGTCGGGGGCAACAGTAGTGATTACCCCAATCCCCCAACCTGCATCTTTAAGATAACGAGCCACCGAGGTAACTGGAACAGAATCGGGGGTAACACCAAGCATACCATTATTGGTTTTATAACCTGTAGACAATGCTGTTCCTGCAGCTGCAGAGTCAGTAACACGACTTGATGCCGAATAGGTAGTTACCATCGACGCCACAGGAAATTGCATCATAAGAATTGGCTCTTGATTTTTAAGCACTTCGCGATTATAACTTTGAGTAGCCATAATATGACCCATACCCATACCATCGCCAATGAAATAGAATACATATTTTGGAGAAGATGCATTAACAGCAAATGACACTACTAAAAAAAGCGTCAACAACAAAGATTTAATTTTCATTTTATCGTGATTAGTGATTGTAAGTTTTCTACAAAAGTAGTATATATTATCTATTAATGAGATAATTTATTCTTAAAACATTTTAAAATTTTCATAGTATTTTTCAGCCCAATAAAAGATATTATTGCGCCTATTTTGTTTTTCATTCTCACTCGTGGATTTACTAGTGAGAAAAGTCTTAACGTCTTAATATTTTCCCAACAACGAGCCTCTACTGCATCATCTTTAATCTCTGTTGCCGACATGAGCCAAAGTATGTTCATATTGGCACTAAATTGGCGCGAACGAGCAGCATTGACTATCGACAAATGGTTTTGTTCCATATAACGCACCAAATCGCGAGTAATATCAAGCACATCACAACGACGTAGCGAGAAACGACCAAGAATACTCGACGAGCGCGAGCGATAATGATACATGGGAGTTGTAGTAGTAGCAACCTTTTTAGCTTTCAAGCACACGTATGGAATCGTAGCAAGGTCTTCATACAATTTCCCTTTAGGAAATCGATGTGATGAGAACAAACCCGTCTTAAATAACTTTCCACAAGGGGAATTGTCGATATACCCTTGTTGATAAAGCATTGATTTCACTGCATCTTCACCCGTATTATACACCTTTACTGGAGAAAGTGGTGCTTTAGTTGACACCTGTTCGCCATCGGCAAAATGATTGAATGATACCGTAGAGATATCGGTTTGCGTATTTACGAGTAGATTATATAGAGTCGATATGCACTCTTGATGAATTAAATCATCGGAGTCGACAAAAGTTGTATATTCGCCACGAGTGGCATCGAGTCCAGTGTTACGCGCTTCGCTTAACCCACCATTTTCGCGATGTATGACCTTTATGCGATTATCGCGTTGTGCATAGTCATCACATATCTCGCCACTTCGATCGGTCGAACCATCGTCAACGAGTATTATTTCAAGATTTTTATATGATTGATTTATAATGGAGTCAACACATTCTCCCACATACTTTTCTACATTGTATATGGGTACAATTACCGATATTAATGGTTGACAATTCATTGCTATTTATTCATTTTTAGCATTGGGTCAATAAATTGACGGTCATTTGCTAAACGAGGTATTTTGCGTTGGCCTCCGAGTTTTCCTGTTGATGCAAGCCAATCGTTAAATAATTGAGGACGCGCCACAACCACTGTCAATTGGTCAAGGAATATCCCCTTGTATCGTTTTGCTTGATAGTCGGAGTTTTCTTCTTGTAATTGTTCATCAAGGCACGTAGCAAACTCGTTGATATCAGCGGGAGGAGTAGCAAACTCTATTAACCATTCATGGCGTCCACGCGAGTTATCAGCAGCATAAACAGGTGCTGCAGTATAATTCAATATAGAACAATGCAACTCTTTACACACCTTTGTAATTGCAGCATTAGCATTGTGCACCATCAATTCTTCACCAAAGGCATTTATGAAATGTTTTGTGCGACCTGCAATTGTGATTTTAACAGGATTTACGCTTTCGATTTTTACAGTATCGCCTATAGCATATCGCCACAATCCATTACATGAAGATATTACCAATCCATAAATCTTTCCAGGTTCAACCTCCCACAAAGGCAAAAGTTGAGGATTTGAGCTATCGAGTTGGTCGAGAGGCATAAATTCATAAAAAACACCAAGATTCAAGAGCAGAAGCATTGACTTATCATCAATTGCATTTTGCGCTGCAAAAAATCCTTCAGAAGCGTTATAAGTTTCAATGTAACGCATCTTTGACACATCGGTAATTGCCTCATATTGCTCACGATATGGAGCAAAAGCGATTCCTCCATGGAAAAATACTTCAAGATTGGGCCACACATCATGTATCGACGATGCTCCAGCCTTTTCCATCACCGCTTTAATCACAGTAAGGAACCACGATGGCACACCCGAAATATTAGTAATATTTTGATTAATTGATGCATCTACAAGTGCAGGCAATTTCTTCTCCCAATCCTCCATCAGTGCAACCTCCTTTGACGGAACTCTGAAGTGATTGACAAATGAACTTACACCACTAATGAGGTGAGCCGAGAGATCGCCCACTCGGGCATCACGACGAAGGTTATCCACCTCATTGGCAAAACTACCTCCAAGAATAAACGCCTTACCTGTAAACATCTTACTATCGGGATAAAGCGACATATATTGACACACTGCAATATTTGCCCCTTTGTAGTGACAACGACGCAGTGCTTCATTTGTTATAGGAATATATTTGCTCTTACCATTTGACGTGCCACTCGATTGAGCAAATCGGTCAATGCTACCACGCCACAACACATCTTTTTCACCTTCAAGATGTCGCAAAATCCATGGAGCAATATCTTCATAATTGCTTACGGGCACTTTTTGCGCAAAATCTTCATACGAAGATATTTCATTATAGTGGTATTTTTCACCCCAATGAGTGTGGCGAGCTTGCGACACAAGCCATGCCAATTGCTGGCGCTGCACTTGTTCACTGTTAGTAGCCCAACGACGAGTTTCTTCAACTCTATAAGCCAATAATGATCGTAAAAAGGGCGTTAAATTGATCATCGGAGTCTTTTGATATAAATTTTATGACCACAAAAGTAATAAATACTTTTCGTTAGATTTGTAAAAATTAAAAAATATTTTCTCATCAAAAAACGTGATTATACTCATTTAGTGTAGAAAAATTCTTCCACTTGTCTTATTTTCAATTCAATTTACTATCTTTGTGATAAATTAAACAAACTTATCACGAAGTTGTTCCACAAAATCAGCACTTGAAAATATGGATAACGTCAAAGAAAATGTAAGTGAAAAGTGGACGGAAATAGAACTTCTGCCTGAATGGGACGAGGAGTTTTATGATGTATATACTGCTAAGAAATTTGGCAAATGGTTGATGCTCAAAACTCTTAAACCTCAATATCGTGGCATTGAGAAATATGAAACAATGATTGAGAAGGAGTTTGACGTGAGATATAACCTTGCACATGCTCATATCGTGATGATAAACGACTTTGAGGAGGTGCCTGGTATAGGTCGTTGCATCATTACCGATGACGTTTATGGCACCTCGCTACGCAAACTAATTGATGAGAAGCGCGTAACCCCTCATCACATTGAGCAATTGCGACACCAATTGGTGAGTGCAATGGAGTATATTCAATCAAACCACATTGTGCATCACCCCATTCGCCCCGAACGCATCATTTTCACCGAAAATATCGAAAATCTCAAGTTAATTGACGTGGGTTTTGACCAAAAGGAACATCTTGAACCTACCGATGCTGCCGAAGATATTTACAACTACGGGCTTGTACTGAAAGAGGTTCTCGATAGTGTTGATGAAAATTACCCTAACCTACGCAAAATTGCCGATCGTTGCACAGATTCCAACCCTTCGCGTCGTTATCGTGATGTGCAAGATTTACACTTGGCACTTGAACATCGTTCGGGCAACCATCTATATCTATTAATTATCACATTCCTCGTGTTGATGGTGTTGTTCTTAACATGGATTATTGTGTGCGAACCTGCCAAACCTGACGGAATCTCTTCAATAACTAACACATTCAATTTACTTGAAAAATATTTTGTATTATGTCAATCATAGTAAAACCTATCAAAGCCACTAAAAAAGAGATTAAGAAATATGTTCAATGTGGCATAGACCTATATAAAGGAAACGATTGTTATGTGCCACCATTGGTATTTGACGAAGTAGATTCATTACTACCTGATAAAAACCCAGCGTTTGACTTCTGCCGTGCTCAATCATTTATTGCATACCGTGACAACAAACCAGTGGGTCGCATCACTGCTATCATTAATGATATCGTAAACGAACGCACTGGCGAGAAAACCATGCGATTTGGGTGGGTTGATTTTATCGATGACAACGAGGTTGTTGATGCATTGTTTCATGCTGCTGAAGAATGGGGTCGCAACCAAGGCATGACCTCAATTGTAGGTCCTATGGGATTCAGCGATATGGACCACGAAGGGATGCTCGTTGAAGGTTTTAACGAAATGGGCACAATGGCTACTATCTACAACCACCCTTATTATCCTAAACATATGGCTCGCATGGGATATGAGAAAGAGGTAGACTGGGTAGAGTTTCGCATCACAATCCCCGATGCTATTCCTGAAAAGCATCAACGCATTGCCGACATTGTGCGCAAAAAATACAACCTTCACACTGTAAAATTTACATCACGCAAAAAACTTAAAGAACAATATGGTCAAGCTCTTTTCGACCTCATCAATGAAGCGTATGATAAACTTTATGGTTTCTCTCCATTGACTCAACGCCAAATCGACTACTATATCAATATGTATCTCGGTTTTCTCCGTCTTGATGATGTAAGTGTGATTGTTGATGGCGATGAAAAATTAGTAGGTTTAGGTATCTCCATGCCTTCATTCTCTCGCGCATTACAAAAGAGTGGTGGCAAACTTTTCCCATTTGGCTGGTGGCATATTCTAAAAGCAATGCGAGGTAAAGTTGATACTGTTGACCTCATGCTCATTGCTATCTCAAAAGAGTATTTGAGTAAAGGTGTTAATGCATTGCTCTTCGCCGATCTCATTCCTGCTTATGCTAAAAATGGATATAAATGGGCTGAAAGTAACCCCGAACTTGAAGAAAATGCTAATGTACAATTGCAATGGCAATATTTTGACTATCGTCAACATCGTCGCCGTCGCGCATTCAAGAAATCATTGTAAGCAATATTTGTAGATACAATATAGCAAATGAGGTGTGTCAATAACGCACCTCATTTAATTTAGTATTATTGGTATATATTTCTTAGAAGAAATTTACTATTTGACCTTCAGCACCATTATTTGCTGTAGATTGAGGTTTTGTTGGTTCAGTAATGTTACCCTCAGCCGATGCTTTAACACGAGAGTTGAGCATTTCGGTAGTTTCTTTATCGCGATTGTAAGTTGATACTTTTTCGAGCAACTCTATTACCTCATCATCATCCATGAGTTCGGGAGTAAGAGCGACATAACGTTTAGTATCTTTTTCGCGTTGAAGATTTTCCACCTTCTTTGTTCCATATGTTTTGCGAATGCGTTCATCATCATCGGGAGATGTATTAACTTCAGATGTAAATGAGATTTTCTTAGGGATAGTCTCATCTCCTTCGTTTTCCTCATGTAATGTGAGTTCAAACCCAGCTGCAAGAATTGTAATCTTCACTTTATCGCCAAGAGTATTATCGATTGTAGCACCCCAAATGATATCTACCCCTGGATTGATGCCAGTTACAAACGACGCAATCTCTTTTGTTTCATTCATTGCAAATGGACGCTCTACATTCTCTGCCGCAAAGTAAATATTGAAGAGCAACTTTTTAGCACTCAAGATGTCGCAATTTTTTAACAATGGAGATTTAATCGCCGATTGGAATGCCGCTGTTACACGATTCTCACCTTCACCATATCCACTTGAAATAATAGCGGCACCACCATCACGCAATGTAGTGTCAACATCATTAAAATCGAGATTCATATAACCCTCTTTTGTGATGAGTTCTGAAATGCTACGAGCAGCAGTGGTCAATGTATCATCGGCCTTACCGAACGCATTAAGAAAGGTAAAATCACCATATATATCACTAAGACGTTCATTGTTAATTACCAATAATGCATCAACATTTTTGCTCATTTCATCAGCGCCATCAAGTGCTTTGTTAATTTTCTTTGTACCTTCAAAAAGGAATGGAATAGTTACAATACCAATCGTGAGTAGGCCTTTCTCTTTTGCTACACGAGCAACAATCGGGGCTGCACCTGTACCGGTACCACCACCCATTCCGGCTGTAACAAACACCATCTTCAATTCGGGAGTAAATAGATGTCGGATATCTTCAATACTCTCTTCGGCAGCAGCACGAGCAACCTCAGGGATATTTCCAGCACCAAGACCACCAGTAGTGTTAGGTCCAATCAATAATTTGTCGGGCACTGGAGAGTTGTCCAATGCTTGACTATCGGTGTTACACACCACAAATTTCACACTTTGTATATCTTGGTTATACATATTGTTGATAGCGTTGTTACCGCCACCACCTACACCTATAACCATTATCTTTGGATCGTTTTTGCCTTTAATATTAAAATTGTTGGCATTTTCGATTTCTTCTAATTCTATTGACATAATTGACACTTCTTTAAGTCATTATTTTTCATAACCATCTTCTGAAAGATAGTCTACTACATTACCTTGTACAGTTTTCAACATAGATCTGAGTCTTGTACTCACCTTTTGCATTGTTGTAGGACCATTGTTTTTTGGTTCTTCTACATCGGGGTCTTCCTCGTCCTCCTCTTCCACTTGAGGTCCATACTCAATTATCACCTCTGGTTCGGGTTGTGGTTGAGCTTGACCTTCAAGGCAATTCACCACATCGTCTTTCTTCGATGCTGCAAGCAATATCGCAATTACATCAAGAGCCTTACCTGGTTGTATGCTACCATCAGTTATATGTATAGGAGTAGCAATAATTCCATTTCTCACCTTTAATGAGGTGTGGAATTCTAGTGCTTGAGAGAAGCCTTGGAGTTTTGCTCCTTGTCCTACAATAACGATGCCTCCACTTGCTAAGTCGGTCGACTTAAAGCCTGCTTGAGTGATTTGAGTTGCAATGTTAAATGCAATTTCTCCTGCACGATGTTGCACAAGGTTATGGAACACTGAATTATCAACACCATCCACAATATTTGATTGACCACCTTGGCCAACTGTTTCTTGAGGATTAGCATTAGCAAATTGACATTTTAATCGTTCAGCAACCTCCTCGGTAATTCCGAGTGAAGAGATGTCACGAGTGATGTTGCGTGATCCCATAGGAATTGTTACCATATATTGCAATGCTCCATTTTTGTGAATTGAAATAGTGGTAGTTTCTGCGCCCAAGTCAACAAGTACACAGCCTAACTTAGTATCTTCGTTAGAGAGCACTAATTGAGATAATGCCTTTTGGCGCACAATATATCCATTAGTATCAAGTTGAAGACGCTCTTCGATAACTCGATCAATATTTTTCTTAATTTGAGGACGGCAAGCAATGATGTTATACGATGCTTTGATATTGTTGCCATAAGTGCCGATAGGTGTTTGTTGAGTCAAATTGTTTACTGCATATTTCACCGGTACAGCATCAACAATCTCTTTCTCTTCAAGTTCTTCCAAACGAATATCTCCATCAAGTTGCTTGATGATTTCGCTTGTTATTTCTGTTTCAGAATCAAACACTCGCTCGATATCGCGTTTATACGACATCATCGAACGTCCACCTAATGCTACATATACACCTTTTACCTTACTGGGAGCGATGTTAGCACGTTCTTCAAATGCTGCAATGATGTCAGTCACTGCAGTTTTCACACCTTCTACGTTTTGGATCCAACCATAACGCACGCAATCGACAAGGCTACGCTCTTCAATTGCACTCACTTTGAGTGTACCAGTTTCGTCGATAGCACCCACTGCTCCTACAATTTTGGAACTACCAATTTCAATTGCCACTAAATTTTTGTGTTCCATAAGTTTAGTTTGTTTAATTATTTTGTTTGTTTTTATTTTCTACTTCATTATTTGTCGACGAGACATTGTAGCTATAAGCGTGAATGCTACCACCCATTGTAGCCTCATCGACAGCCTCATAGTCAATAGAGTCGGCAAATGTCGCTGTGTTGTTGCGTTTATTCTTTTTATAACGAGTTGCAACGACTTGTCCTCTCCATTTCACTGAAATTGTATCATAAAAGTTCCACCCTTTCACAGGTAGCACCTCTTTATACATCGTTTTAATGCGAGCAAATTTATTTTCAATCATCGTAGTATCGCCAAAGTTTATCACATGACCTTTAATCATTGGCACAATGATGATGTCGCGATTTCGTGGTGATATTTTCACACTCGATACAAGTGAGTTCCACGTAGAATCGTTGGTGATATACGATAATAGAGGCAATATCGACACTGCTGGAAATTGTTTATCAAAGTTGCCAACTACGATAGGCACGTCAACACGATATCGAGGGTCGGCAATCATTTTCTTCCCTTCGCGATTGATATAATATGAACCTTTATCGTCAAATATACGAGCTACTGGCACTAATGGCATTACATCAATGCGCAAGCGAGAATTGTTGAAAAACACACAATTTGCACGCTCAATCTTATCGATAGCATTGAGTTGAGTTTCAATTTTATGAGTGTTGATTTCGCCCACTTTCTTTGTGAGGAATTGCCCATTCTCATTTTGTATTTCATGTGAAATATCATCAACAGTAACGAACTCCAATCCCCCTTGATCATGAACCACTATGTCAACCCCTTTGCACAATGACTCTTGCGCACGACGAGTAGTGTAGGTAAATGCTACTACCATGTAGACAATCAACAACACCGACAAGATGGCCCACAACAGTGTTAATTTATTTTCCTTTAACCACATCTTCACAAATTTGAGGTAGATAATTGCAAATATCGCCAGCTCCAACTGTTAATAACACTTCAAAGTTGGTATTTTTAATAGTTTCTACTAATTCACCCTTTTCAATAAGCATTTTATCGCTACAAGTGATTTCGTCAAACACGATTTGCGATGTAACTCCTTCAATAGGCAACTCACGAGCAGGATAGATATCAAGCAATATCACTTTATGCGCAAGCGAAAGTGCTGCTGCAAATTCAGGCGCAAAATCACGAGTGCGTGAAAAGAGGTGAGGTTGAAATGCCACAGTAATTTTACGATTAGGGTAAAGTGTTTTTACCGAGTTAATCGATGCTGTCAATTCATCAGGGTGGTGAGCATAGTCATCAATAATTGCACGACCATTTTCACCCGATTCCTTTAACCAAAATTCAAAACGGCGCTTAGGTCCCATAAATGAGCCCATCGCTTCGGCGGCCTTGTCGAGTTGCATATCGCCAGTGAGATAGCAACCTGCCAATGAAGCAATGGCATTTTCAATATTTATCTCTACAGGTACACCCAATTCGATATCTTTTATTACAGTGCCACCAAACGCCACAAAGTCAAATGTAATTGTGCCATTCCCACGACGTATGTTTTGAGCATGGAAATCACCATTGTCGCGTGAATATGTATATACCTTTACGCCTGAAGCCACACGAGGTTTCAATTTTAACCCTTCATGCACTACTAATGCGCCATCTTCACGAATTAATTCGGTAAAATGCGCAAAACTTTCGAGGTAAGCCTCCTCTGTGCCATAGATGTCGAGGTGGTCAGGATCGGTCGATGTAATAACAGCAATGTAAGGCACTAATTGATGAAATGAACGATCATATTCATCGGCTTCGATTACCGAATAAGGAGATGTTTCACTCAACAATAAGTTGCTATTATAATTGCGAAGAATCCCCCCTAAGAAAGCATTACAGCCCACCTCACAGGTGTTAAGGATATGTGCAGCCATTGATGAGGTAGTTGTTTTGCCATGAGTACCAGCAAAGCACAATCCTTTTGAACCACGAGTAATCATACCCAATACTGCAGCACGTTTCAATATCTCAAATCCTCCTTGTTGAAAGAAATTGAGTCCTTTATGGTCGGCTGGTATTGCAGGAGTATAGACCACCAATGTAGTATCGGAATTCTTAAATTCCTCAGGAATGAGTGCAATATCATCGTCATATACGATTGCTACACCTTCATCTTCAAGAGCCTTAGTGAGAGCCGATGGAGTGCGGTCATATCCAGCTACCTTGTATCCTTTTGATAGGAAATAGCGTTCGAGTGCAGCCATTCCTATACCTCCAGCACCCACAAAGTATATATTAGTTTTCTTATTATCCATTGTTATATCATTATTTATTCAATAGTTCATAAATCTTATCCACGATTTTCTCATCGGCCTCCTTAAGAGCCATCTTAATGATGTTTTGGGACAAAGTTTCACGACGAGCATCATCGGCAAGTAATGCATTAACCGTCGATGCCAATTTCGCTTGGCACTCAATATCGAGAATCATTACTGCTGCATCTTTATCTACGAGCGCTTGTGCATTTTTTCGTTGATGATCTTCTGACACATTTGGAGAAGGGACAAGAACAACTGGCATTCCAAGCAATTGAAGTTCAGAAATAGTACCAGCACCAGCACGTGACACCACTAAGTCGGCAGCTCGATAAGCCACATTCATATCTGAGATAAATGCAGTGGCAACAACACCTTCTTTACCTTGAGCCTTTTCGACACACTCTTCGGCATAGATTTTACCAGTTTGCCACATTATTTGCGCATCGGTTGCAAGAATCTCATCAAGAGATACTGCTACACTATCGTTGATAGTGCGAGCACCAAGGCTACCTCCCACTACAAGCACCAATTTGCGAGAAGGATCAAATCCCAATTGCTCTTTTGCTTGCTCGCGAGTGAGTTCGCAATTTAATATATTTGCGCGCACAGGATTACCTGTAAGCACAATCTTTTCGGCAGGGAAAAAGCGTTCCATACCTTCGTATGCCACACATATTGCTCCTGCATTTTTAGCAAGAAGTTTGTTAGTAACTCCAGCATACGAGTTTTGCTCTTGAATCAAAGTGGGGATACCCTTCTTTTGCACCTCTTTAAGCATAGGTCCACTTGCGTAACCACCAACACCCACTGCGATATCGGGTTGAAAGTCTCGCAACACCTTACGAGCGATACGCATACTTTTCCACAATTTGAAAAGCACCTTTACATTACGCCACAAGCGTTTGCGATCAAAACCACACACTGGCAATCCCACGATTTCATACCCAGCAGCAGGCACACGCTCCATCTCCATGCGATTTTCGGCTCCTACAAAAAGGATTTCAATATTAGGATTGCGACGCTTAAGGGCGTTGGCGATTGAAAGAGCAGGGAATATGTGTCCACCTGTTCCTCCTCCACTCACTAATACTTTATATGCTTTGTTACTTGTCATCTAAACTCTATTTTTAAGATTACAATTTACTTGGATTTATAGCACGAGCCTCTTCTGGAAGAGAGTTCATCTCGTTGCGATCGTCGGCTTTATCTTCATTGTTTTTACGCACTGCATGACGACTCACACTTAACATTACACCAAGCGCCAACGATATGATAATAATTGATGAGCCTCCAGCCGATATAAGTGGTAATGGTTGCCCCGATACAGGCAAAAGTCCCGATACGATTCCCACGTGTGCCAATGCTTGATATATGATATATAGTGCCATACCGAGCACGAGCATCATAGGAAATGCTCGTTTACATTGCGATGCAATTCCACTTGCTCGAGCCAGCAATGAAAGGTATAAAGCAATCACAAATAGACCACCTAATAACCCCATGTCCTCTACTACAATTGCAAAGATATAATCTGAAAACGCCAAAGGCAATCGAGCTGCCTCACGCGAGTTGCCTGGGAATACACCAAATACACCACCATTGGCTTGTGCAATGTAGGAATATTGTTCTTGATGGTTAAAGCGGTCGATCGCTTGCTCCCATTTTGGAGTTTCATCGCCTTTCCACCAACGAATCAAGCGTGGGATAACAACATCTACCAATCGGTCGACCGTTTCACCCTTTTCAATTTTATCTGAAGCTGATTCCTTTTGAGCATATTCGATTCTTATCTTTCCATTTTCATCATATTTATCGCAATATTTGGTATATCCATATCCCAACACTGTAATAACAAGAACGGCAATTATTCCAACCAAAGCAAATATTCGCTTCCATTGCACACCTCCGATTATCATCATTGAGAAACATATAGCCATAAGGATAATTGTGTTGGTAGTACCCTGCTTAATAAGTACTGCTCCAAATACACCTACTGCAACAAGTGCCGTATAGAACCCTTTTTTCGTTACCCCTTTGCCATCTTTAAGTTGAGATTTTGACAAAATCACAGCAAGGAGCGCTGCTGCCGAAAATTTAATCAACTCGGCAGGTTGCAGAGGTAGAACTCCTAATACTCGTATACTTCTTCGTGCGCCATTAATTACATCTCCAAAAAACATTACATACACAGCCAACACTACACTTGCTATCGCAAGGAATGGTATTACTGCAAAAAATTTGGTGTAAGAGATGCGTTGCACCCCAAGGATTATAACCAGACCAACGGTCAAGTGTATAATATGCTTGATAATAGGGCCTAAAATATCTGTTGCCGAAACAATACGCGCTGATGCACTATATTGCTCAACAATCGAGATTAGACACAATGTGATGTAGATGGCCCAAATATATTTGTCGCCATAGGCAAATGCTTTTAATTTGCCCCCTACTTCGCTAGTTGAAGATGAATTTTCACTTTTCATAGTTGATTAAAATAAATTATTATTTGTTCATTGATTTAACTATAGTCTTAAATTGAAGACCTCGGTCTTCATAACTCTTAAAGAGGTCAAAACTTGCACAACATGGCGACAACAATACAGTATCACCCTCTTGAGCCAAGCGTGCACACTCTTTCACGGCATCTTCGATTGAATGAGTATCACTTATTTGTGCTATTTCACCACTGAAAAAGTCAAGTAGTTTAGCATTATCTTTACCCATACACACAATTGCTTTAACCTTCTCCTTTACGAGTGGCAAAATTTCGGTATAGTCATTTCCTTTATCCTTCCCACCAAGAATGAGAATTGTGTTTTTGGGGACACTCTCAAGCGCATACCAGCACGAATTTACATTCGTAGCCTTTGAGTCGTTGATGTAACGCACTCCGTTGATTGTATCGACATATTCCAATCGATGTTCAACACCCTCAAAATTGCTTAGTGCGCGACGAATATCCTCTTTTTTCAAATCAAGAAGACATGCCGACAACCCTGCTGCCATAGAGTTATAGAGGTTGTGCAACCCACTCAACGCTAAGTCGGCACGAGGCATATTAAGTTTTGTTGATGGGGTGTTGATTATCATATTATTTTCGGCATCAATATATGCCTGAGTGTTTTCTTCAATAGTTTCGGCAAATGGATATAGGCGTGCTTGTGTTTCGATTTGACGCAATTGTGCCTCAATAATGGGGTCATCTTGCCAGAAGATGAATGCATCTTGTGAAGTAAGATTTTGAAGAATACGGAACTTGGCGTTCACATAATTCTGCATCTCATAGTCATAGCGGTCGAGGTGGTCGGGAGTAATATTCATCATCACAGCGATATGAGCCTTGAATGTGTACATATTTTCAAGTTGGAAACTACTCAACTCTACTACATACACATCGTGATGCTCACGAGCCACTTGCAATGCCAAACTTTTTCCCACATTACCAGCAAGCCCTACATTTACACCTGCATTTTTGAGAATGTGATAAGTGAGCATAGTTGTAGTGGTCTTACCATTGCTACCAGTGATACACACCATTTTAGCCTCGGTATATCGTCCTGCCAACTCAATTTCAGAGATTACAGGGATATTTTTTGATGCTATTTTCAACATCAAAGGGGTTGTTGGTGGAATTCCTGGGCTCTTCACTACCTCGTCGGCATCGAGAATTTTCGCCTCGGTGTGCTGCCCCTCTTCCCATTCAATACCCTCTTCATTGAGTATATCGGCATATTTAGGAGCGATTTTCCCCATATCAGAGAGAAATACCTCCATTCCCTTATCTTTAGCGAGAACAGCAGCTCCTACGCCACTTTCTCCGCCTCCAAGTACTACCAATTTCTTTGTTTTCATTATCTAATCTTTAATGTAGCAATTGTCATTATAGCTAAGAATATCGCCAAAATCCAGAAACGAATCACAATTTTTGATTCGGGAATAGGTTTTTTAGGCCATTGAATCATTGCTTCAATTTCGCCGTTGCCTGGTTTTTGGAAATGATGATGTAGAGGAGCCATCTTAAAAATGCGTTTCCCAAGGCCCTTCTTTTTTGTCAATTTGAAGTATGATGTTTGCACTAATACTGAGAAATCCTCAACATAGAACAACGCACACAATATCACTAACAACAATTCTTTGTGAATCAATATCGCAAACACTGCAATGATACCTCCAATAGTGAGACTACCAGTGTCGCCCATGAATACTTGTGCAGGGTATGCATTATACCATAAGAATCCTATCAAGGCTCCCACAAATGCAGCCATAAATACAACCAATTCTCCCGAACCTGGCAGATACATAATGTTGAGATATGATGAATATATGACGTTACCACCTAAATAGGCAATAATAGCCAATGTTACCGCAGCGATAGTTGAAGTTCCCGCAGCTAGTCCATCAAGACCATCGGTGAGATTGGCACCATTTGAGGTTGCTGTTACCATGAAAATGGTAACGAGAATAAACAAAATCCATGCCGCTGGAGTTGCCCATTCGCCCATCCATTGTGTAAACCAAGAGTAGTCAAGGTTATTATTTTTCACAAAAGGAATTGTTGTTTGCAATGCTTTTACCTCTTGTGAATCATACACCACCTCAACTTGTCCGTCGAGGTCGGTCGATACTACTTCGTGATTTTCACGCATCACCATATCAGGGCTAAGATACATTGTTACACCCACAATAAGACCAAGACCTACTTGACCAGCAATTTTGAATTTGCCTTTCAATCCATCTTTATTTTTGCGAGCAATTTTAATAAAGTCATCAAAAAATCCCAATGTGCCGAGCCATACCATTGACCCAAGCATTAGGAGCATGTATATGTTTGACAGATTACCAATTAATAGACATGGCACTAATGTTGCAATGATGATAATGATACCACCCATTGTAGGAGTCCCTTTTTTCTGTTGTTGCCCCTCAAGGTCCAAATCACGAATAATCTCGCCTATTTGCATAAGTTGCAATCTTTCGATAATGCGACGACCAATAAATAGGGTAATCAACAATGATAACACCAATGCAGACCCCGAGCGGAATGTGAGATAATCCATCAATCTCGCACCTGGGAAATCAATCTCTTTTAGATAGTCAAACAGATATAATAACATGCTTTATATAAAGTTTTTTAAGTTCTAATTCTTAAACATTTCAATCACTACTTCGCGATCGTCAAAATGATATTTTACACCTTTAATCTCTTGATAATCCTCATGTCCTTTACCCGCAATGAGAATCACATCGCCTGCTTGCGCCAACATTATTGCTGTGCGAATTGCTTCACGACGATCACTAATGCTCAAAGTCTTAGCACGAGCCTCATAATCAAGTCCCGCTTCCATATCGCGAAGGATATCGGCAGGTTCTTCGTCGCGAGGATTATCAGATGTAAGAATCACTTTTTCGCTACGTGCAGCCGCTTCACGAGCCATAATTGGGCGTTTGCCTTTATCGCGATTGCCTCCAGCTCCCACCACTGTGATGATGTTACCTTTGTTGCCGATTACATCACGAATGGCTGTCAACACATTCACTACAGCATCGGGAGTGTGAGCATAGTCAACAATTGCGGTTACACCTTTAGGTGAATGGAACGCTTGGAAACGACCTGCCACTGGAACAAGACGGCTCATATTTACCATAACCTCTTCATAATCCCAACCTAATAAAATTGACGTTGCATAAACTGCAGTGAGGTTATATGCATTAAATTTGCCTGTAAACAATACCTCAACTTCATGATTATTGAATGCCATCAATGTCCCATCAAGACGGCTTTCGATTACACGCCCCACAAAGTCAGCTTGTGAGCGCAACGAATATCTTTTCTTTAATGCTTTTGTATTTTGTAACATCACCTCTCCCACCTTGTCATCGATATTAGTCAATGCAAAGGCATTTGATGGCAATGCGTCAAAAAACATCTTCTTCGCTTCAAGATAAGCATCAACAGTTTTGTGATAGTCGAGATGATCGCGAGTAAGATTTGAGAACACACCTCCCACAAATTGCAACCCAGCAATGCGATGTTGGTGTGCTGCATGTGAACTTACCTCCATCACTGCATATTCACAACCTGCCTCAACCATGCGTGCAAGCAAGGCATTAAGACTTAGAGGGTCGGGGGTAGTGTGAGTTGCAGGCACTGCTTCTGCATCAATATAGTTACACACTGTCGACAATAACCCTGCTCTATAACCCATCAATCGTGCCATTTCATACACGAGAGTTGCTGTTGTTGTTTTGCCATTTGTGCCAGTAATACCCACCAATTTCAATTTTGTTGATGGATTGTCCCACCATTGTGATGCAAGTTGTCCCAATGCTATCGCCGAATTTTCAACTTGAATGTATGTAACATTCTCATCAAGTTGTTCGGGTAATTTTTCACACACAATTGCTGCAAGACCTTTGCCATTGAGTTGGGGAATATACTGATGAGAGTCGACATTGACACCTCTCACAGCAACAAACATCGATGAGTCAACTGCTTTACGCGAGTCGCTCACTATATCACCAACTTGACGATTGATATCACCAACTATCTTTACAATATTTATCGCCTCAAGCAAATGTGCTAATTGTTTCATTTTATCTGAATTGTTTAGATATGTTTTAATGTTAATTTCACACTACTACCTTTATCGACCATGCATCCTGCTTGAGGAGTTTGAGATACTACATAACCATCGCCTTCAAACTCTACATTGTAACCCTCCTTCTCAAGAGCAACAATTGCTTCACGAAGTCCAAGACCTTTCACAGAAGGCACTCCCGCTGTAGTAGCGACATCGGGCATACGAATAAATTGGTCCACATCAAGTCCTTCACACACATGTTCGCGTTTGCTTGATTCATTAGTTGCATAAAGCATGGGGCGAGTGTTGGGATTTGACTCGGCATGATAGTCGCTCTCATTGCCAAGCATACCTCGAGAATACATTTTCAATGCAATCTCTTTCAGCACCACTCCACTTGTGGATGGAGCTCCCAAACTTGAGTTTTTAGGATTGAATACCATCACAAAACATGAGTATAAAGGGTTGTCGGCTGGAAAGAATCCACAGAATGACAAACGCTTGCGACTTTTATTATAAGTTCCTGGAGTGCCTAGTGGAATATCTCGGCCATAAATATCTTTTGTGATGAGTTTACCATTTTTGTCGGTTTTAAGACGCTCATATGTAGAGTAAACCGTTCCTGTTTTACCAGCAATCTTCACAACATTACTCTTCAACAATCGACGAGCAGTACCATGTTCACCCCACACTACACGAGTGAGCATCTCACGCAATATTTCAGCATTCTTTTCGCTACATATGCGATCCTTCATATACGACACGGGGATTATTGAATCAACTCCGTTACCGATGAGATTGGTAACAAATCGAGGACGCACATATCTACCTCCATTTGCAATAGCGTTATACACCGAAAGTGTGTAGATAGGAGGTATTTGTGTAGTGTATCCATAAGTCATACGCGATACATCGATATAATCCCAGTTAGAGTTTCCCACATTGCGAATATTAGGAATACGTTCACCCGCAATGTGTAGATTCATCGGATCAAGGAATCCAATCTCTCTCAAGCACTCTTTATACATCGCTGCGCTATCAAGATGAGGCATAATAATCTTAGTCATACCAATGTTTGATGAACGCTCGATTACTTCCATTGCTGTCATTGATGATACAGGTGTACAGTCGGAAATCGCAGGTCCATTAGCATATGGATAACGCGCACCAGTGGTGATTACTTGATGAGGTTTTACCCATCCTTTTTCAAGAGCAATCAACATTGAGATAGGTTTCATAACCGAACCAGGTTCAAATCCTAATATTGCACGATTCATACCCTCAATATATCCATTGCCATTAGGATCCATCTCAAGGTTTGAAATTGCCTTAATATCTCCAGTGGCAACATTCATAAGTATTGCTACACCCCAATCGGCTTGAACAGAGGTTAACACTTTGTTAAGTTCATTCTCAACGATATCTTGCATATTGATATCGATGGTGGTTTTAATTGTGTAACCATCAACAGCAGGAGTATCGGTCCAGTTGAGCGTATTACGATTCACAGGAACGATACGAGCTACACCAGGTTTGCCATATAGCAAAGAGTCGAGGTCGCGTTCAAGTCCCCACACACCACGAATTTCGCCACGCACTTCACCTTTGCGTCGTGGCATCTCACCTACCATACCAATGCTTCGTAATGCCATTTCACCATAAGGATTACGGCGACGCATCTTGCTATCCAACACAAGTCCACACTTGTTTTTGTTGGGGATATTAAAGAATGGAAATGTCCTCAATTTAAGATATTCGGTATAAGTAATGTCGCTCACAATTTTATACCAACGAGGACGTTTTTCTTTTTCCTCTTTGAGAGGCTCTTGCAAATACTTCTTCCAATAGTCCTTGGTGTTACCAAAATATGTTGCCAAACTATCAGAAAGACTGTCCATTGCTGCAACATAACGATCTTCCTTGAATTGTTGACTGCGATAATCTACCCTCACTGTGTAACTTGTAATGTTGGTTGCCAACACACTACCATCACAAGCAAGAATATCTCCACGCTTGGGATACAATATTTTACGCTTCATTAACACAGAGTCGGCTTTATTGTCCCACTCCTTCTTGTGTGTTACCGTAGTATCAAAAATTTCGCTTACTACCAAACTCGAAAATGCGAGAATCAATCCAATGATTATCGCATACCTCAAAACTGTACGTGTTTCTAATGCATTCATTCTGAATAAGATATTTTAAAAGGTGGTTGATCTTGTTTTTTCAAATTTAATTTCAAAGTGTCTACAAGTTCTTGCATAGCCGACTCACGTGTGCTTCCCATGTATTTACTTCGCTCGGTGATGCATTGATTCTTGACAACTTCAAGTTCGTTTTTAAGTTTGTCAATCGTTACCATACTTGTTTGGCACTCATATTTCATGGAAATGTAAGCGACTATCATAAAAACCGCCAACCCAATTTTCCACCAGTGTGCTTTGAGAAAACCCACAGTCATAATTTGACCATGAATAAGTTTCCATATTATTCGCAATACTATATTTTGCTCGCTTTTAGATGCTTTTTTATCTTTCTTTGCCATTGTCTAAATTTTTCATAGTTTTTCTGCCACACGGAGTTTTGCACTTCGTGAGCGAGGGTTTAGTTCTACCTCTTGATCAGAGGGCACAATAGGTTTTGCATTAAGCAACTTAAATGGCGACATACTTCTTCCAAAGAAATCTTTTTCAAGTTCGCCACGCAAATTACCTGTGCGCATAAAATTCTTTACCAATCGGTCTTCAAGCGAATGGTAGGTAATAATTGCTAATCTACCTCCTGGTTTGAGTGCTTCTAACGATTGTTGAAGTAGACGCTTCAACACATCAATCTCACCATTTACCTCTATGCGCAATGCTTGAAACAACATTGCAAGTTCTTTCTTCTCTTGACGGGGATTAATCAATGGTTTTACCACCTCAAGCAATCGTTCTACGGTTTCAATAGGTGATTGGTTACGCGCTTTGACGATTGCAGATGCCAATTTGCGTGAATTTTTCAATTCGCCATAGAGATAAAACACGTCGGCCAACTGCTCTTCGCTGTAGTTCATCACTATCCACGCAGCCGTACGCTTTGCCCTTTGGTTCATGCGCATATCCAAAGCCCCTTCAAATCGGAATGAGAAACCACGGTCTTTGTCGTCGAAATGATGGAATGACACCCCTACGTCGCCAAGAATACCATCAACTGCCTCAACTTTGTGATATTCCAAGAAATTTGACAAAAAACGGAAGTTGCTATATACAATCGTAAATCGTGGATCAACCATTGCACGTTTCACAGCATCTTCATCTTGGTCAAACGAGTAAAGATGCCCCTTTGCGTTTAGTTGCTCCATAATGGCACGCGAATGCCCCCCGCCACCATAGGTTACATCGACATATATCCCTTCGGGATTTATATTCAATGCCTCCAAAGTTTCAGGCAATAATGCAGGGATGTGATATACCTCTTCCGACATAGCAATTTAGCGTTTTTTCTTGGGGTTATTTGTTGATTTTTGCTTTTCCATTTATTTCGTTGTAAAGTTACTCATTTTTATTGAAAATTTACAACTCAAAATTCACCTTAAATCCCTCTTATCTAAAAAAAGTTATCAACATTTTTCCACATCCCTTTATTTATGCGCCTTTTAAAAAGAAACGCCGACACAAATGCCGACGTTTACGGTTGTAAATTTAGAAAGTTTAACATTTGTCGATTAACTTTTCTTTCAGCGCTTTAACCCCTTCGGTTGCCACCATAGGCAAAACCTCAACTCCAGGGGGTACCATTGCTGGTTTTGGATCGATATAATACACTGGAACTCCACAGCGCACATAACTCAACAATCCAGCCGCTGGATATACATTCAACGAGGTACCTATCACCACAAAAATATCGGCTTCTTGCACCATTTCTATGGCTGGCTCAATATTTGGCACTGCTTCTTGAAAAAACACTATATGAGGGCGCACAGCATCACCATATTCATCGCGCGTATCAAGCGATGTTTCAATGTTTTCGGGAGTCAATTGATACACTCTCGATTCATCTTTCATCGACCTTATTTTCATCAATTCTCCATGAAGATGCAAGATTTTTGCACTCCCAGCACGTTCATGAAGGTCGTCGACATTTTGTGTGATAATTTGCACATCGAAATACTCCTCTAAATCCACAAGCCCACGATGCGCATCATTGGGTTCAACAGTTAACAAATGCTTGCGACGAGCATTGTAAAATTCGTGAACCAACGCAGGATTGCGTGCAAATCCATCGGCGCTTGCAACCTCCATTACAGGATATCGCTCCCAAAGCCCATCAGCATTGCGAAATGTAGAAATTCCACTTTCAGCACTAATGCCAGCCCCTGTAGAAATTACCAGTTTCTTTTTCATCGTTTTTCTTGATTTTGGGGTAATGTTTCTTACTTTTTACTATTGCAAACTTACTGAAAAGTCAACAAATTAGCAAATTATTCGCTTTATTCAGAAAGTTTCACTAATTTTGCACTATGAATAACTCATAGAGGTTATCTTTTTGTTTAACTAATATCAAAAGTTTTGGATATAGACCCGTTACCTGCCACTTCATTGTTGGCTCAAATTATAGTTGATTTTGGTTTTTCCCAAATCATCGCTCTATCTATCGCAGCAATCGGCCTTTTAGTCTCAGGCTTTATCTCTGGAAGCGAAATATCGTTTTTTTCATTGACTTCTTCTCAACTCGAAGAACTTGAAGATACCCCTAAAGGCGAATCAATCAACAAATTACTCAAAGACCCCGAACGATTATTGGCAACAATCCTAATTGCCAATAACGCTGTCAATGTAACAATAGTAATCCTATGTAACTTTGCATTAGGGCCCATTTTTAGCAGCATGCCTGCAGTAGTGAGTTTTATTTTGCAAACAGTAATCCTCACATTCCTCATTCTACTTTTTGGCGAAATTCTCCCAAAACTATACGCCAATAGTTACAATCTCAAGTGGGCAAAATTTGCCGTATCGGGCATTACACTCTTTACAAAAATATTCAAACCACTATCATCACTATTGATGTGTAGTTCGGTCATTGTAAATCGCGTTGTGACAAAAAAAGCTCAAAATATCTCAACCGACGAACTTAGTCAAGCTCTCGAAATCACCGATGTAGCAGCCGACGAAGAGAAGGAGATGCTTGAAGGGATTTTAAAATTTGGCGACAAAACCGTTGAAGAAATCATGACCCCTCGCGTAGATATTACCGATATCGATATTGACTCTACATTTGACGAGGTTATGGAAATTGTAATATCAAGTGGTTACTCTCGCCTCCCAGTTTTTGAGGAAACACAAGACAATATCAAGGGGGTACTTTATAGTCGCGACCTTCTTCCCTATATTGGTAAAAATATAGAGGATTTTAACTGGAAATCATTGATTCGTCAACCATATTTTGTACCTGAGTCAAGAATGATTGATGACCTCCTTGAAGACTTTCGCAAACTCAAGATTCACCTCGCTATCGTAGTAGATGAATTTGGTGGGACTCAAGGCATTGTCACACTCGAAGATGTCCTTGAAGAGATTGTGGGAGACATCAATGACGAATATGATGAAGAGGAAATTAACTACCAACGCCTTCCCGATGACACCTATATTTTTGAGGGAAAAACACTCCTAAGTGATTTCTTCAAAGTTACAGAACTTGACGAGGAAGACTACGCCGACATCACTGAAGGAGCAGAAAGTCTTGCCGGAATGCTCCTCAACCTCAAAGGAGACTTCCCAAAAAAGAAAGAGCCTCTCGTATATGGCCGATGCCGTTTCTTGATTCTCGACATTAGTCACCATCGCATCACAAGCGTGAGAGTAAAAATAATGCCCGAAGAGCAACAATAATCATTTCATCTTAAGATGTCAAAAAAGAGAGATTGCCGTTTTAGTACTGCTGTTTTCACTATACTCCCCATATGGGTTATAGCAATGGCATTGTCACTCATCCTTTGCGAGTGTAGTGACAATAATGTAGCAACTCCACGACGCAAAGCATTTCCTCGCATTATCACTCACGACTCCACTTTTTACGTGATGGAAAATCTCCCTATTCACTTTGAGATAAGCAAAATTGCGTCTATCACACTCGACTCTGCATCGGTAAGTTCTTCTAATAATAGTCGTTGGATTAACATCTACTACAAACCATATAATGCAACCATCTATTGCACTTTTACTCAAGCAGATAACGCCTCTATCAAAGAGGTTCTTTCCAATCGTTCAGAACGCATGGCGCTCAACTCAGGAGGTCTCACATCAGAGCTCATTGAATTAACAAACGCAAATAAATTCTACTCTCAAATACTCATAACTGAGCAAAACAAAGTTACCCCTATACAATTTCTCTCAACCAATAATCAAAATTGGGTGATTTCGGGTGCTTTATGTATAGATAAATACAAAAATATTGATTCGATTCGCCCAGTTATCAATGTTGTGAAACGCGACATTATTCACTCACTAAAAACAATCAACCAATAATGACGCCTCTAATAATTCACAACACACATATATACATAAGAGAATTACCCTCTGATATTGATTCCCTATTACCACAATGCTCGGCAACAATTATTGAGCAAATTAGCTCAATTTCTTCACCACGTCGCAAACGTGAAATCGTGGCGTGCCACCTACTTATAAAGGAAATCTTTGGTGAAGGGGTGAGTATCTCTCACGACAAAAACGGCGCACCTCTGCTTTGTGGAGCCGAGGGTTATATATCTATATCTCATAGTGCTACCGAAATTGCCATCGCTTACAATCCACTACATATCATAGGAATTGATATTGAGAATTGGCGTGATCAACTCATAAAAGTTAAAAGCCGGTTCCTCTCACCTCAAGAAATGGATATTTATTCCACTCCTCAACTCATGCTCAAAGCATGGACCCTGAAAGAGGCTATTTACAAAGTAGCACAATCGCCAGGTATCTCACTTGCCGACGACATTAAACTTCCTCTATCGACCAATGAAAATATCGCTATTGCCAACACACTTGAAGGTGTAAAAGAATTTCAAATCCACGAAGTTGAATCATCTCCCCTTTGCTGTGTAACATTGGCATTCCCAATATAAAAACAACGTAAATATGCTCTATATCTCGTGGATTTAAGCAAACAACAATAGAAATACATTAAACTCTGTAATTATGAGAACTCTAATTATAATATTTTTAGGATTGATATTTTTTAGTTGTACTAATCATGTACAAAAAGAAGACAAGGTGGTTAATACTTCTACACAAGAAGTAGAGCAACTTATGAGCAACGAAGATATTTATGTCATACCTTATACTCTACATAAAAAATACCCTAATAGATACAACAACCAGGCTGTAAAAGAGTCTGTTATTAAAGAAATGGAAGCGTACTTAAATAAGTATAAAGGACAAGAACTGCCAATGGTCAGCCAATCTTCTCTTTTTCTTGACAAAGTGGAGAAAGATGGCGAAAGTGGTTATAGAGCACTTTTTAACTATGGGTGGATTTCTTCAGAAGATTTTGAATCTAAAATCCAAGTTTGGGTATTGGGTTTAACCCATGAAGAAGCATCGAAGTTGAATGTTGCTGAATCATACTACATAAAAGGTAAAATGTGCGAAATATCATATAGTGGACCAGAACTATATGGAGATGTTTTCGACTTTGGCATTATCCTTTATGAAGATGCGACAATATCAAAAGACAAGTAATTTTATTTCCAAGCAATTAGACGAAATTTCCACAAAAATGTTGTATTTTTGCATCAAATTATAATACATTTATATAATGGCAAACTATTTACAAGATACTCGCAAGGTAACTACTCATCGTCTCACAGAGATGAAGCAACGTGGTGAAAAGATTGCAATGCTCACCGCTTATGACTATTCTATGGCTCACCTCATTGATGAAGCTGGTATGGACGTTATCCTCGTGGGCGACTCTGCCTCAAATGTAATGGCGGGTAACATGACTACCCTTCCTATTACTCTCGACCAAATGATTTATCACGCAAAAAGTGTGGTAAAGGCTGTTAAGCGTGCACTTGTGGTGTGCGATATCCCATTTGGTAGTTATCAAGGAAACTCTAAAGAAGCACTTGCATCGGCTGTTCGCATTATGAAAGAGAGCCACGCTGAAGCTGTAAAGATGGAAGGTGGTAGCGAAATTCGCGAATCAATCGAACGTGTTCTTTGTGCAGGTATTCCTGTAATGGGACACCTCGGACTCACTCCTCAATCAATCAACAAATTTGGCACATATGCCGTGCGTGCTAAAGAGGAGGCAGAAGCAAACAAGCTCATCGAAGATGCAAAAATGCTTGAAGAAATCGGTTGCTTTGCACTCGTACTTGAAAAAATCCCCGCAACACTTGCTACTCGCGTAGCCCAAGAGGTTAGCATTCCAGTAATTGGTATCGGTGCAGGTGGTGGCGTTGATGGTCAAGTGCTCGTGATGCACGATATGTTGGGTATCAACAAAGGATTCTCTCCACGATTCCTTCGTCGCTATGCCGATCTCTCAACTATCATCAACGATGCCGTTGCTCACTACATCGACGATGTAAAAACCAACGACTTCCCTAACGACAAAGAACAATATTAAGATTTATTCTTTTATGATATTAAGGAGATGTTGTCTATTGCAAACGATACATCTCCTTATTTTTTGATACTCATTAATTTACATGGCAAACAATATTCCCGAAATCGATTTTGTATACCTGTGGGTTGATGGAAGTGATCCCGTATGGCGAGCCAAACGAGATACTTTCATTGGGGTTACGCATGTCGATTCGTCTATTAATTGCGATGGTAGATATGTCGACAATGATGAGTTAAAATACAGCCTTCGATCGTTGGAAAAATATGCGCCATGGATACGTAATATTTTTATCGTTACCGATAGCCAGGTGCCCAAATGGCTCAACACTTCAAATCCTAAAATAAAAATCATTGACCATTGCGAGATTCTTCCAGTAGAGAGTCGCCCATGCTTTAATTCAGCTCTAATCGAGCATTTTTTATGGAAGATTCCCGGACTTTCAGAGCATTTCTTATATGGAAACGATGATATGTTTTTGAATCGAACTGTAGAGCCTACTGATTTCTTTGGTGAAGATGGATTTCCAATAATACGCCTTAATCGTCGTCGTTTCAGAAAATTATCGTTGCTATATAAAGAAAAAATACAAAAACGCATTCTCAGCTACTATATTAAATCCATTAGATTATCGGCTAAATTAGTTGAAGATAAATATGGAGCATATTATGGAGGGCAACCTCATCATTGCATTGATGCCTATCTAAAAAGTGACTACCAACACACCTTTGATACATTCAAAGAGAAGATTAACGATACATTATGCAACCATGTTCGCAAAGATGGAGATATACAACGATGCATATATACCTATGCACCCCTTGCTCAAAAGCGGGCCCACGTTAAGTATGTAACTCGAAAAGAATCATTCAAAATAAGTATTCATCTAGACATTCACTATGCCAAGTTCAAGAAATACAATCCACCTTTCTTCTGCATGAATGATTCTGAATTAGCAATAGACATTGATAGAGAACGGTCTACAGCCTTTCTCCAAAAACGACTCCCAAAAAAATCTCAATTTGAGAAGTAAGAATTAGTCCTTTACATTAAGTGATAACACATCGTGCATCCAGGCATTTACCACATCAATATGCTCGGGTGATGATTGGTCAAGCGAATTTACGCAGAAATAAAGACATTGAGCATCGTCAGCAATCTTTTGCAACTCCTTCTTAAGAGAATCCAAATCATACATATAAGGAGAGAGTGTTACCCCACATTTTTTACGCAACGCGACATCAGCACGACCTTGTTTAACGGCAAGTAGATGATGTAATTCGGCGGCACTATATTGCTCCTTGTTACGGAAACGATGACTCACATTGCTCTCTAAATGCTGTGGATTTGCAGCAAAAAACTCACTAAATACACTTTTGAAAAAAGCATGAGGGGTGTGATCCAATCGCACAAAACGAGAACTATGTGTTACTCGTGCTGCATTATACATAAATTTCTTAAACGAAAGTAGCGCTTTTTTACCCACCAAGCGACGCATAAGAGTTTGCGACACAAGGGTTATGCGCGTTTCATGCACCGAAATCCAACGACGGCCATAAAGCACAATCTTATTGTCAATATAGAAATCTTTGGGACTTACTGGGCGTTGAAGCATTACATCATCATTGAATAATATAAACTTCTCGCTTATGCCAGGAATACGCCACAACACCGATGTAATCGCCAATGAATTAAACGTTGGTAAATATTTCTCATATCCCTCAAACACAACCTTATGATCCACTACCTCCACAGGAATTTTATTGTCGGGAAAATGAATCTTAATATAATCCTCCACATGAGGGTCTTGGTTGTCGGTAACGATATAAATCTTATTAATCCATGGAGCAAAACGCAAAATTGAAGCAATGCAACAATATATCTCCCCCACTTGATTGAAGCGAGTTTCACCAGCTACATCTTTTCGCGCATTTTCACGTTTATTGGTGAGAAATTGTGCACGTTTTGCTTGGTGCACTGGGTCATTACCATCTACCCATGTGATTACGGCATCGACTTTATCGTTAGGATTCATCATCTTCTAAAGTTTAACTAAATCTCATATTTTGATTTACGAGGGAAGCGATTTTGAAATGATTGGTGTAGCATGCGATGCATTGTTGAATAACGCTCTTCGCTAATCTTTACATCATTGATGCAAATCAACTTGCGAGATGGATTTTCTATCGCACTGCACATTGATTTGGGCGAAGCGATTGCTACCGAAAAATGGCGACGAGGAATGCGCTCATTGATAATTTTACCTTGTAGATATAAGTAATTGGTAAACATATATTGAGTTACATTCTTCTCAGTGCGAGTGCGTGAAAGTGTTGCAAGAATATCTTCACGTATTGACTCATATAGTCGCTCACATTCACTACGCAACATGGGCGCACAAATGTGTTGAGGACGAAGAAATATGCACGATTTTTTCATACCCAAAGCACGACGAGCCAACGCATCGGAGTTGCGACAAATTTTCTTAAACATTCCTGTCGCAAACAGATGGCGACTCATGCCTATCACACCTTTCCCTTTACGAAAGAAATCCTCGCGTTCACATTTATCCACAGGGAAAATATCATCATTGAAATAGAGATACTCCTCATCAAGATCACCTATGCGATGAAGGTGTGTCTCAATAGTATTACTATTAAATGTAGGTAAATATTCGGCAGGAATAATATCCTTATGTAGCACCACATTCATCTCATTGCGGTTAACCCACTCGGGCACTTGCGACTCATGCGAAACTACTAAATGAACCTTACGAATAAACGGCATATTCTCCTCTATGCCTCGCATAAGATATGGCAACAATCCCCAATTGCGAAAACGCTTCTGCATAATCGGAGTAGAGGTATATTGCTCATAATCTTTTTGCCACACAGGGTCTAGACCATCTACATATGTTATTACTATATCCATGCCGTTACTATAATTGCATCACAAAGATACAATTGTTTTTGAGAAAAACGCTTGCAGAAAATATAGAAATACTCTTATTTTGTAAATAATTTCACAAATGGCTATTGAAACATCTCTCATGAGTAAAGTTAGTGTAATTATTCCTGTTCATAATGTTGAGAAATATCTACGCAAATGTGTGGAATCGGTCGTGCAACAAACATTGACCGATATTGAAATTATATTAGTGGAAAACATGTCGACCGACTCATCTCATGAAATTTGCATGGAATTAGCCGAGCAAGATTCACGCATCAAAGTATTGAAACTTGATCATTCGGGCATCTCGTATGTAAGAAACAAAGGTGTTGAAGCAGCTACTTCCCCCTATATCGCATTTGTTGATGGCGATGACATTATCAAACCCGAAATGTATGACGAAATGTTCAACTTAGCCGAGAAAGACAACCTTGATTTGGTTACATGCCAACTTCTTAAACGCTATGAATACCGCAGCGATAGATTGGTGTATAAGTCAGACGGCACATCAGTCGTGTACCCTGCAACCGATTTCTTAAGGCTCTGTTTTGAAAGCAAAATACCAAATTCGGTGTGTACCATGTTGTGCCGAAAAGATCTATTTAAGGATATTGAATTCCCCGAAGGAATGTACTTTGAAGATGTGGCAACAATATGGCGACTAATAAAGGCTTCACACAAATGTGGACACATCAACAAAGCCTTTTATATATACCTTCGACGTCCTGGTAGTATAGTGCATACCATGAATTTTCAAAAGGCTGAAAATCATGCGAGAGCCGACCGTGCAAAACTCTCCTATATCTCTCAACACTATTCCGATGACGATATACTACGACTTGGCATGCCATCAGCTCTTGTACTATTTAAGATGATAATTAAAATGGTGAAATTAGCGAAAACCGATGAAGAGAAAGCCCTTTGCTTAGAGTATCGCGATTTCGCTATGGCATTGCCACACAATTACCCCTATCGCAAAAGGAAATATCACATTTACCAACACATGGTAACCAAGCACTGGAAACTTTTGTGCCTACTCAAACGTGGCAACATTCTATAAAAACAAACTCTTATTTTTTTCGAGCAAGGCGAAAGCGATTGTGCGACCACAAGTACAACTCAGGTTGTTTCTTTATCATTTGCTCCAATCGTTGATAGTACAATTCGGTTAATTCAAAATCTGGCAACGAACGAGGATCGTCGTGCAATTTCACAAATTCAGCCTCATAATAACCACGTTTAACTCGGCGCACATCGAGATACCAACCCTCAAAATTGTAGTGTTTTGTGAGTTTTTCTGTCCCTGTCAACACAGGTATATCATGATGCAAAAATGGCAAGAAATAGTGAGCATCTTTTTTTCGAGGCGATTGGTCGGCAATAAATCCTATGGCAGCCACTTTGCCTTCAGATAACATCTTGCTAATACCTCGCACAGTGCTATTCATCTCCACACTTATTGCGCCCATTCTACCTCGAGAATATAGCACCAATTTATTCATTACCTTATTGCTCAATTGATGATAGATTTGCACTCCGAGCATACCCTCATCAAGATGTATAGGAAGTGATGACACCCATTCCCAGTTGCCATAATGCCCCATAAACACCGATGCTGAGCGACCCTTTCGCATAGTTTCCATCAATCCCTCCACGTTCAATAGATTCATGCGACGTTTCATCTCCTTAGGGGTGATTGAGAACATCTTAACACTCTCCATTATCGTATCGACCAAAAAATGATAAAAACCTTTTTCTATTTTGATTATCTCTTTTTCAGTCTTTTCGGGGAAACACTCGGTCAAATTTTTTCGCACCAAAGGTCTACGATATTTTACTATGTAATACACTACATAATACAACATATCCGATAGTATATACAACATCCAAAATGGTATATACGACAACGCTTTCATCAAAAAATACAACAAACGATATGTCATCTTTCTTCTTCGTTTTTATCTGTTACCTCAACCCGCTCAAAACGAGCAAGTCAATCACAAAATAACTCACCACAAAGGTAACCTAAATTAGTGATTTATCTCGCAATTTAACCCCATAATTTATACACCAACACCTCAGCATATCATTTTCTTTTTATGAAAAGGAAAAATTTGTGATTTACGGTTACCTGGACAAAAAGTAGGATGAAAATACACTAAAAAACTCTTAGTAGACAAAAAGTATGATAAATACCCCATTGAAAGCTTTCAATGGGGTATTTATGCCTAATATTTTCTTTTAATATATTCATCCAATAGTTT
>JAFYSL010000090.1 GCA_017559355.1 Muribaculaceae bacterium | reverse complement strand
TAACATCATATCGTTGCTTGCGTATGAGTGAACGCATAGAATGTGATATGTGTATTTCATGAGGGAATATGACAAATCGATTTAGTGGGCAAAACCATAGTTTTTGCTCGTTACGAAATGCCGACCATGGGAAAATACCATTAGAGTAAGCTAGAAGGAGTCGTTCGGTAGAATAGTCACCCCCTACAGCTAATAATCCATCTTCTTCGCCAAGATATGGATCGGGAAAGATTAATTCGTCGCTTAATTGAAATACCATAGTCTATTTCTTTATGGAGAGACTTAAGGCATTATCTATGACTGAAATTTCGGCTATACCTTTTTTGGTAAGTTTGCCAAATAAAATTTCGTTGACAAGTAGAGGCTTAAGATTATGAGTAATTACGCGCTCAATTTCTCGTGCTCCATATTTTGCAGAGAAACCATTGTTGAGAAGCCATTCATGAGCTTCGCAAGTGAGAGTGATGGTAATATTTCGTTCGGCAAGACGAGTGTTGAGCTCGGCAATTTTTTTGTCAAGAATTAATGTTGCCATATCTCGACTCATGTCATTAAATACGACTATGCCCGACAATCGGTTGATAAATTCAGGTTTGAATGTTTTTTTGACTTCAGTAAGCATTGCATCTCCAGTGGTAACCGTAGATCCAAAACCAATTCCAGCGAGTTTGGCAAATTGTGCCCCTGAGTTTGATGTCATAATGATAATAGCGTGTGAAAAATCTACTTTGCGTCCACGGCTATCGGTTAATGAGGCATAGTCCATAACTTGAAGCAGTGAGTCATAAACTTTTTCGTGGGCCTTTTCAATTTCATCAAGCAATAATACACAATGCGGATTTTTACGAACTGCCTCGGTGAGTCGTCCTCCTTCTTCGTAGCCAACATAACCAGGAGAAGAGCCAATGAGCTTTGATACGCTATAGCTTTCTGAATATTCGCTCATGTCAAATTTGTGGAGCGTTACGCCTAATTCTTCAGCAAGTACGCGAGCCACTTCAGTTTTACCCACACCAGTAGGGCCTACAAATAATAGACTAGCTTGAGGTTTGTGGTCATCGGTCAATCCTGCACGAGCAGTGAGAACGGCTTCAACGACTTGCTTGATAGCTTCGTCTTGCCCAAAAATACTCTTGCGCAAATTGTTGCTGAGATTGCGAAGGGGAGTAGTGTCGTTTTCGTCAATTATTTTAGTCTCTACATTGCCTAGTTGAGAAACGATTGAGTCGATCAAATCGGTGTGTATAACTTGTTTTTTGTAACCTTGTAAGTGATTGAGTTCTCGATAAGCGCCAGCTTCGTCAATAACATCAATAGCGCTATCAGGTAATGCTCTGCCCGAGAGGAAACGTTTGCTTAATTTAACGGCACGCTCAATAACTCCAGGAGCAATGCGAATATCATGATACTTTTCGTATCTGCGTTTTACGCCTTTGAGTATTTCAATTGCTTCTTCTTGCGAAGGCTCTGCAATATCAATGCGACGGAAACGGCGTAGGAATCGACTGTGACCTTCAAGATAGCGTGTTGCATCTTCAAAGGTTGTGATACCTATAAAACGCAATAATTCATCATCAAGATAGGGGAGTAACATGCCAGTGAGGTCACGTGAACCATTTGCATCACCTTTGCTTCCTGCAAGTGTGTGGATATCATCAATTACAATAATACCTCCACCTAATTGCTTTATGCCATTCATTGTTGAGGCAATGCGTTGTTCAATATCGCCTTGATATTGAGCATTTGCAAGAATAGATGTTACCGATAATTCATATACTGGAAGTTGTGCTATTTTAGATGGGAATTGCTCAAGTTTTACGACAAATCCCTTAACGATAGCCGATTTGCCAACGCCAGGTTCGCCTACGATAAGCGCATTATTTTTATCGCATCGGCAGAGTATTTGTCCCAATCTCAACAACTCTTTCTGACGGCCAACAATAGCTTTTGAAAGGTCGCCACGCAAAGGATTGAGGTCAATGATATATTTCATCCATTCGGTAGATGGTTTATTTGATGATGAAATAAAATCATCGCTATCAGCGAGGTCATATCCACGAAGACTCTTGCCATCTATACTCATGATAAAACTGAGTACGTCGGCAATTTCTTTATCTGATATATATTGAGCAAGAACACTATTGCAAATACATTCCGAGGTGTTCAATATTGCAATTACAATAGCTGTAGCAGGAATAGGAACATCACCTTCTTGTTGGATTATTTTGCGAGCGTTTTCCATAACCTTTCTCATCAAACTTGATAATATCGGTTCAATCTCTTCTTCGGTTTGAGGTACATGCTCAGATAATATTTTGTTTATATTGTTGGCTATTTGCTCAAATTTGTCGCCAAAACGATTGTCTTCATCAGCAAAATTGCAAAGATTTGCTGCCGCCACCATAAAGTGTTCTGGCATGATGAATTCATGTCGCAAAATAGATGCTATTTGGTGTGCGTCATTAAGTATTTCTCTTGCAAAAGGAGATAGATTGAGATTGTTAATGTTGTTAGACATATATATGTTTTAGATTTTTTGTTTAACAGTAAGTTGTAATGGAAATCCTTCGGCACGAGCCATAGCAGTTGCTTTGTCTGCTTTTGATTGGGCTATGTCATAGATGTATGTGCCAACAATGGCCTCGCCATTCTCGTGAACATTTAGCATTAATTGTATCGCTTCATCTTGACTTTTGCTGAAAATAGTTTCAAGAATCATAACTACAAAGTCCATAGTAGTGTAATCATCATTATGAATAAATACATCATACATTGGTGGCTTTCGTTCGCGAAAACGAGTTGATGTGCTCGATGAAGTTTGTTGTTGTTCCATAGTGCAAATTTAATGATTTAATTGTGGATTGCCAATATCAGGCATAAAAAACAATCGCCACTCCACATTTAGGAATGGCGATTGGTATAAATTAATAGCTGAAATTATTTCTTTTCAGTAGAAGTTTCTTTGATAATAAATACTGAAATTGCACCTACGAGGAGAAGAATGCCAGCAAGAACGAGCATGCGATCTTGTGCTGCAATTTCGCCTGCAGGAGTGAGTAGTGATACACATACACCACCAACGGCTGCCGCCACGATTTGTGGAAGGCAAATAGTGCCATTAAATAGACCGAGGTATGTACCCATGTTCTTGCCCGACAATGAGTTTGTGAGGATTGTAAATGGTAATGCCAACATCGCAGCCCAAGCGCAACCAATAAGAGCGTATGAGATAAACAACATATATTGGTCAGCAATATAGTAGGTTGAAATGAACCCAATAGCACCAAGAACAAGACTCAATGCATAGATAAATTTACGATTCTTGAACATAGGAATTACGATTGCCCAAAGAACTGAACCAATTGCTTGTACGGCGAATAATACACCTACCCAGTCACCTGCCGATTGGTATTGTTTAGAAGCAACGTCCAACATGACTACTCCGTCTTTTACGATAGTTGGAGTGTCAAATGCGCTTACTGCGATTGCTCCATTGGTATATGTCCACATATACATAAATGCCGCCCAGCAGAAGAATTGAACCAAACCAACAGTCCAGAATGTTTTTGGAGCGTTGATGAGGAGTTTAATCATGCTTGTTTTTTCGTTGTTGTCACTTTCGCTAATACCATGATATTCTGCATATTCTTTTGGAGGCATTTCTTTTACGGTAATAGTTGTGTAAATTACACATAAAATAAGGATAATTGCACCTATGTAAAACGACCATTTAACTGAATCGGGAATTTCTCCTGCAGCAGCAACACTTGCAATACCAATTGCGGTAAAGATGTATGGGAAAAGATAACCAACAAGACTACCAGCATTGCAAAGGAAGCTTTGGATTGAATATGCAAGACCTTTTTGCTTTTCGTTTACCATGTCACCTACCATCATTTTGAATGGTTGCATTGCCATATTGATTGAAGTGTCAAGGAACATCAAAGAGATAAGACCGAAAATCATAGCTGCACCAACTCCAAAACCGAAGCTACCAGCATTTGGCAACATACACATTACCAATACAGCAACAAGTGCACCAATGAATAAGTAAGGAATGCGACGACCGAAACGAGTCCAAGTGTTGTCACTCCATTTACCAACAAGTGGTTGAACGATGATGCCCATTAATGGAGGAAGAATCCAGAAAAAACTCAAATCATGTGGGTCAGCACCAAGTGTAGCGAAAATACGCGAGATATTTGCACTTTGTAGCGCATAAGCGATTTGTACGCCAAAGAATCCGAAACTCAAATTCCAAAGTTTCCAAAAACTCAAATCGGGTTTAGTTTTCATTTCTATAAAATGTAATTTGATATATTAATGATTTATTTAATTAACGATTTTAGCCAGTTAATTTCTTGAGGCCATATTGACATATCGGGTGTTTCAAGAATTAATGGTATATTGTCCATGCGAGGATCATTCATTAAGAATGAGAAAAAGTCTGCGCCAAGTACACCATTTCCGAGTGTCTCGTGTCGGTCAACTTTTGAGGCAAGCCCTTTTTTTGTATCGTTGAGGTGCATGCCACTTAAATACTTGAATCCAATGATTTCATCAAAACGACGCCAAGTATCGGCATATCCTTCAATTGTTGAAAGATCATATCCCGCAGCAAAAGCGTGGCAAGAGTCAATACATACACCCACACGAGTTTTGTCTTCAACTTTGTCAATAATATGAGCAATTTGATCAAATGAAAAGCCGAGGTTCGAACCTTGTCCAGCAGTGTTTTCAATTACAGCCTTAACGCCCGATGTCTTTTCGAGTGTAATATTGATTGATGCTGCAATAAGGTCGAGACAATCATCAACGGGGAGTATGTTTAAGTGACTTCCCGGGTGGAAGTTGAGCATTGTAAGTCCTAATTGCTCGCATCGTTGCATCTCGTCAAGAAATGCCTCGCGCGACTTTTCAAGTTTGTCGCTCTCTGGCGCTCCAAGATTGATGAGATAACTGTCATGGGGAAGTATTTTATCGGGAGCATAACCATATTTTTCGCAATTTTCTTTGAATGTAATGGCTTCCTTATCGCTAATAGGCTTTGATTGCCATCGCGATGGATTGCGAGTAAATAAAGCAAATGCATCAGCACCAATTGCGTGGGCATTGATTGGTGCTTGGCTTACTCCGTTGCTTGCTGAAACATGCGCTCCAATAAGTTTCATAATAGAATTGTAATTTTTATTGAAATATTAACACACAAAGATACTAAACACTTTTGACTTAACAGGAAGAATAATCCTAAAAACAAATCAAAAACGAAGAAATATAGATAAATGTTGTGGTGCAAAACAAAAAATATGTAGCAGAAACGAGCATTATCTGGGTATAAGCATGGAGATATTCATATAATGGTGCAAACTATGAAAATCTATCAGTAAACCTTTTTTATGCATTCAGCAAATCGCACAAAATAAGTGTTAAAAAATGCAAATTCGGGGGGGGGTAATTATTTATAATTACATTTGTAGATTATATGATAATCAGTAATCTATAAATATTAACGATATGAGAAAAATAATTACTTCTATTTTTATGTTTGTTGCTATTATGGCGATAGCAGACACTCCGAAGTATCTCACACTTCATGGAGACGGAAAAGTTGAATCCTATTCAATTAGCGACATTCGTAAGATTACCTTTGGCAAGCAAACTGCTGACAATCTCGAAGTGTATCTAAAAAGTAAAACAACAATTGACAATTATCCTTATTCCACATTTGAAAAAGGTATTTTCGAGGTAGAGCCATCAGGAGAGCCATCAGGTGTTGAATGTGTGTTGACCGATAATGACGATTTGATAATTGCCTACAATGCTGGAGTGCAAGAGATTATGGTGTCATCATCGCAAGAAATCATCGCTATTGTGGTGTGTAACCTCAATGGAGTAGTGGTTGAAATGATGTCGCCAATGACTACCGAAACCACTATTTCCCTTGCCGACTACGCATCGGGCATATATGTGATAAAAGCAGTAACTGCAGTAACTGCAACAGCAGTAAAAATTATTAAATAATAAAACTATATAAAAATATACAAATATGAAAAAGAATAAAATAACAATGTTATTAATGATTATGTTTGCGTCATTAGTAATTAATGCCCAAGATTTAGTAGTATATACAAATAATGGAGCTAAAACAATTTTTGAAATTTCAAGTATAGATAGTATAAAAATAATGTCCCAAGAGGAGGATGAGGATATTTCAAATATTGACTTCGATATATTCTCTGCTCTTGAAAAAGATGAAATGGTTTATGTAGAGGGGGGCACCTTCATGATGGGAGCACAATCAAGTAGTAGCTCTTCCTCAAATTATGATCCCGACGCATACTCTAGTGAATCTCCGGTTCACCAAGTAACCGTTGGCGATTTTTATATTGGTAAATATGAAGTAACCCAACAGTTGTGGGAATATGTTATGAAATATAGTGGCACCTGTGCCGATGGTTCAACGATTAGTGCATACGCATCGGATGTGTGGTTAGACTCAAACCCCTCATCAAGTTGTGGAGTAGGGGATTACTATCCTGCCTATTATGTGAGTTGGGAAGATATAGTCAATATCTTTATCCCACGCTTGAATAAAATTACTGGCAAGATCTTCCGTCTTCCCACCGAAGCCGAGTGGGAATATGCTGCTCGAGGAGGAAATAAGAGCAAAGGTTATAAATACTCAGGGAGTAACACCATTGACGATGTGGCGTGGTTCATAAGTAATTCTTCAACGAGTCACCAAGTAGGCACAAAAGCCCCGAATGAATTAGGTATATATGATATGACTGGTAATGTATGGGAATGGTGTAGCGATTGGTATAGCAGTAGTTATTACTCATCAAGCCCATCAACCAACCCTACCGGACCTACTTCAGTCTCTTACCGCGTTTGCCGTGGTGGTTGCTGGGGCGGCTATGCTCAAATCTGCCGTGTGTCGTATCGCACCTACTACTACCCCGGCAACAGCTACCCCAACCTCGGGTTCCGTTTGGTGCTGCCTTAGGTAAAACGGGTTATTTACCTCTATTCTTAAGCTAAAAGCATTCAGAGCATAAATAATAATTCCCTAAATAGGGTAAGCGGAGCCACCCGAAATAAAGGGAATTATTTAATATGCGATGCAAACGTACATAGGCTACGGTTCCTGTGCTACGCTCAATCTGTATCTCGACAAAACAAGGTCATCGTGAAGACTTATAAATAGGTTTGGTAGGCAACAATGCCGAAGAACCTATTTTTTATTGTTTAAACTTGTTTTTACTGAGAATCAAAGAACATAGAAGAACATAAAATTCCCAGAATTATAAAAATATAAGAAGTTTCCATAATTGATTTTGTGGACTATATTTATTAACTTTGCTCATTAATAAAAATCGGTTAAGGAAGAGAAATCTTCCATGATGATAAGAAATATGACAGAACTTACAAATAATCTTCGCAAGATGGTGGCTTCGCTTGGCAATGCTCGTAATCGCCGAGAGGAGGGTTGCTTTGTTGCCGAAGGAACAAAATGTGTAATTGATACATGGTATGCTTTTGAGTGTCGATATCTTTTTGCAACAACAGCTTGGATCGAGCAGTATGGTAGTTCATTGCCAGGAGCTAATCCTATCGTAGTGAAACGTGCTGATATGGAGCGAATGAGCCAATTGTCAACACCGTCACAAGTGTTGGCTGTGTATGAATTACCCGATATAAAGTTTGATGAAACAACATTATCATCAAATCTTGTTATTGCACTTGACCGAGTGCAAGATCCTGGGAATTTGGGTACAATTATGCGTATTGCCGATTGGTTTGGCATAACTGATATTGTTTGTTCGCCCGATACGGTTGATGTGTATAATCCTAAGGTAGTACAAGCAACAATGGGAGCAATTTCACGAGTAAGGGTGCATTATCTTGATTTGGTCGATTTAATAAAAAGAAACCCAGATATTCCCGTTTATGGTACGTTCCTCGACGGGAGAAATATATATGAAACCTCGCTCACACCTCATGGCATTGTAATGATGGGAAATGAGGGACAAGGTATATCTGACGAGGTAGGAAATCTCATTAAACGTCGATTGTTTATCCCTTCATATCCACAAGAGCGACCTACGTCGGAGTCTCTTAATGTGGGAATGGCAACTGCGATAACTATAGCTGAGTTTCGTCGTAGAATGTAATAATTGAACATAACACACAATACGATATGGCAAAAGTAAAATCAATGTGGTTTTGTAACTCGTGTGGTGCCGATTCTCCTAAATGGGAAGGACGATGCCCATCGTGTGGCGAATGGGGCACTCTCGTAGAAGAAAAAGTGAGTGCAAAACAAAATAAAGGCACAATGTCAACTCGAGTCACAAAAAGCACTCCTCAAAAGGTATCGGAAATTAAAGCGATGAATGAACCACGCATACATATGCCAAGCGAGGAGCTAAATCGTGTGCTTGGAGGGGGATTGGTAGCTGGTTCGCTTGTACTTATTGGTGGAGAACCTGGTATAGGAAAGTCTACATTGGTATTACAAAATATACTCTCAATCAAGTCAAAAACGATACTTTATGTGTCGGGTGAAGAGAGTGCAACTCAACTTAAATTGCGAGCCGACCGCATTGGTCGTCAAAGTGATAACTGCTATATTGTGTGTGAAACATCTCTTGAAAATATTTTGACCACATAGAAGAGATTAAACCTCAAATACTTATCGTTGACTCAATACAGACGATTGCTACCGATGCGATTGAATCGTCGGCAGGAAGTGTGAGTCAGGTGCGTGAATGTTCGGCACAACTACTAAAATATGCCAAAGAGAGTGGAGTGCCAGTGCTTCTCATTGGTCATATAAATAAAGAGGGCAGTATTGCTGGGCCGAAAGTGCTTGAACATATCGTCGATGCCGTATTGCAATTTGAGGGCGATCGTCAATATATGTATCGTATTCTTCGCTCAATAAAGAATCGATTTGGCAGTACTTCAGAATTAGGAATATATGAGATGTGTCAACGAGGATTGCGTGAAGTAACTAATCCATCAGAGATGCTTTTGTCGCATAGTGATGAAGAATTATCGGGAGTGGCTATTGGTGTAACACTCGAAGGAATTCGACCATTTCTTATAGAGGCACAAGCATTGGTTAGTACGGCTGCATACGGCACACCTCAACGCTCGGTAACAGGCTTTGACTCAAAACGCATGAATATGCTCCTTGCTGTACTTGAAAAGCGAGTGGGCTTTAAACTTGTGCAAAAAGATGTGTTCTTAAATATTGCAGGAGGATTAAAAGTGAACGATCCAGCTTTAGACTTGGCTGTTATTTGTGCAATCCTTTCGTCAAATGTTGATATGGCTATTCCTAAAGGAGTGTGTATGTCGGGCGAAGTTGGCTTGTCGGGTGAAATTAGACCTATCACACGCATCGAGCAACGCATCATGGAAGCAGAAAAATTAGGTATGAAAACAATTATTATACCTCGCAATAATCTTAAAGGCATTGATACCTCACGCCTTAAAATCAAAATTGTTGAGGTATCAAAAGTAGAAGAAGCTTTCCGAATGTTATTTGCGTAGCCTTTTGAAAATTAAAATTAATCAAAAATAAACAAAGCCGAGTAACTCGGCTGTGTTTATTTTGATTATGTTGAGTAGATTATTTTACTCTTGCAAGGATAAGAGCTGAAGTTGGAGCTACTGTTATTTTGCCGCCTTGGGTTGTTCCCATGCCATCAGCTTTAAGTTTGCCATCTTGTGCGATAATAGTCCATTCACCTTTTTTGATTTTTACTTCTTGTGCTTCGTTTGAACCATTGAACACAAGTTTAATTTCTTTCCACTCGTCGCCATTTGCATTGTCTTTAATTGAATAAGAAATGAGATTTTCTCCTTTCACATCATCAAATACAATGTGTTTTGCTACGGCTTCAGCAGTAGTCATGCGGAATGCAGGGTGAGCTTTGCGAAGCTTTGTCAATTCGCAATAGTAGTTGAATTGCTCTGCATTTTTGTTTTTCAATGACCAGTCAATAGCGTTTACTGAGTCGGGACGATTGTAAGTATTGTGAATGCCTTTTTTGTTACGGAATACCTCTTCTCCTGCAAACATGAATGGAGTACCTTGTGAAGTGAATACGATAGTTTGTGCTAAACGTGCTGCACGCATCTTTTCTTCTTCGCTAGCACCTTTCATCGATACGTTAAGTTTGTCGGTGAGGCTGTAGTCGTCGTGACAAGAAACATAGTTGATGATTTGAGTAGGTGCAGTAGCATAGGCAAATTTAGAGTTGTTGCCTTTTGAATAGTCAACTTGTGGGTGCGCTGTAGAAGCAACGATGCCGATTTTTACAGTTTCTTTGTTGCCAGGAGCATTTGTTGCGAAACCTTTGTTTTCGCCATTGCTATAGTGGCCCTTAACTGCATCGCGTAGGTCGTCGCTAAATACTGCAATGCCTTCCATTTTTGCTACATTTTCTTTTAATGCACGGCGTTCAATAGGAAGTGGGGTGTCGCCACAAGTCCAACCTTCGCCGTATACGAAAATGCGAGGATTTACCTCTTTAAGGGTTTTAGCTACTTTGTTCATTGTTTCAGTGTCATGGATAGCCATGAGGTCGAAACGGAAGCCGTCGATATGGTATTCTTCAGCCCAATATTTTACTGAGTTAACAATGTAGTTACGCATTTGCTCGCGTTCTGAAGCAGTTTCGTTACCACAGCCAGATGCATCACTATATGTGCCATCTTGACGATAACGATAATAGTATTTGGGCGCAGTTAATGAGAAGTTTGAGTCATCATTATTTGCAGTGTGGTTATAAACAACGTCCATAATTACACCAATACCAGCATCGTGAAGCGCTTTAATCATTTGCTTCATTTCAAGAATGCGAGTAGCAGGGTTTGAAGGATTTGTAGAGTAAGAACCTTCGGGTGCGTTATAGTTGTATGGGTCATAGCCCCAGTTGTATTTGTTTTCAGGGAGTTGGCTTTCATCTACACTGTTGTAGTCGTAAGAAGGAAGAATGTGAACGTGAGTAATGCCCAATTCTTTTAAGTGGTCAATACCTGTTTTATCGCCGAGGAGTGTATGAGTACCTTGTTCGGTGAGAGCGAGGAATTTACCTTTGTTTACGATTCCCGAAGATGGGTGTATTGAAAAATCGCGGTGGTGCATTTCGTAGATGATAACATCAGCAATGCTACCGATTTCAGGACCTTTGTCATTTTCCCAACCAACAGGGTTAGTTGTTGTAAAATCGATGATTGCAGCACGACGACCATTTGTGCCTACAGCTTTAGCCCACACGCCAGGCGTTTCATCAAGCCATTTGCCGTTATATTTAATGCGGAAAGTGTAAAATTTACCATAAAGTTTTTCAGCTACATTAGCACGCCAAGTTCCATTCTCGCTTTTTTTCATGTCGAGAGTTGCGTAAGATGCAGAATTGCGATCGGTGTTATACAACAATACTTGAGCTGCTTGAGCTTCGGGCGACCACAATGTGAAATGTGTGCCGTTGTTGTCTACTTTAAGTTCGAGATCTTCTCCGTTGTAAGAGGGGAATGAAGAGTACGCAGTTTCCATGTTTGATTGAGTGGCTTGTGCCGTTACTCCACATAGCAATGCTGCCGAAATTACAGTTCCGGTACAAAGTTTAATGAGGTTGAGTTTCATTTAATGATTATTTTAATTGATTATAATTTACAAATAGATTATTTAACAATCACTGATTTTGACCAGTGTATGCATTTTACGATGTAATACCCCTTGGGTAGTTCAATCGTAGCTGAACCGTGACTCACTGTTGCCGTTTTTACAACTTGCCCGGTAATAGAAAATATTTGAAAATTAACAGTCTCGTCACTTGTTACAATCAATGTAACTGCTCCCTCAGATGTCTTAATTGAAGGTTGTGATGAGGTGATGATTGAGATTTCATCATTAGCAGGATTGGCATAAACGACCGACGAACTAATACCCATTAGTCCGATGAAAAATGCAATAGTTATGTTTCTAAGTTTTCTCATTTCTATAGTTTACACCATTTAATGATACAAAGTAAGCGAATTTAATCGTAAATTCCAAATATTTCACGTACAATTAAAGCGATTTAAGAGAATGAGAACTTTTATTTAAGATATTACAAATCAATATGAGTTGTTTTTCAAAAATTTACTAATTTTGTTCTAAAATCAGATAATTATGGTAGTATTCCCCAATGCAAAGATAAATATAGGGCTCGATATAGTTTCGCGTCGTAGTGATGGATATCATAATATAGAAACAATTTTTGTGCCTATACCTTGGCGTGATGTCCTCGAAATAGTACCAGCTCACGGAGAACAAACTACGTTATCAGTTACAGGTAGAGAAGTAAATTGCCCAATGGAGAAAAATCTTGTGGTAAAAGCGTTTAGAGCAATGCAACAACGTTATAATTTGCCAGAGGTCGATATTTATTTACACAAGATTATACCCGATGGTGCAGGTCTCGGAGGAGGGAGTGCTGATGCTGCTTTTGCGATAATGGCTCTCAATGATATTTTTGAAATAAAAGCTTCAAAGGAGGATTTAGCCGAGGTTGCTGCAACAATTGGTGCTGATTGTCCATTCTTTATTTATAATACCCCTATGCTTGCAACAGGAATAGGCACTGATTTTACTCAAATCGATTTGGATTTAACTGGATATAAAATTTTGGTTGTGAAACCGCAAGTAAGTGTCCCCACTGCACAAGCTTATGCTGGTGTTACGCCACAATTACCTACAACTCCATTGCAAGAACTTATAAAAATGCCTATGTCGCAATGGCTTGGAGTAGTAAAAAATGATTTTGAAAAGAGTATTTTTCCATTGCATCCTGTTGTTTCAGAAATAAAGCAAGAGATGTTGAACATGGGGGCTATCTATGCTTCAATGTCAGGCTCGGGTTCTGCAGTGTATGGCATTTTTAAAGGTGACAATTTGGCAGAGGAAAATCCTTCTAAATTTGAGCAATGTGACATCTTTATTGGGGATTTATAGAAAATCGCTTCTATCGCTATTTTGGCAACATTTTTGATATAATGGTTGTTGATTAATTATTGAATAAAAACTACCATTATAATGAGTGAAAATAAAGAACCTCAAGTAGAGGAAACATTAAACGAAGAAAACGAAGTTATTGCTGATGTTGAAGAGGGTGCAGAAGTAAAAGAAGAGTCTGTAGAAGAACCTGCAGCTGAAGAGCCTCTTGATGAAGTAGAACAATTAAAACTTCAATTAGAAGAATCTAAGAAAGAATATATGTTCTTGATGGCTGAGTTTGATAACTTCCGCAAACGTACTATCAAGGAAAAAGCGGATATCATTCGTAATGCTACCGAAAAAGCAATGAAGGATATACTTCCTATCGTTGACGATTTTGAGCGTGGTCTAACAGCAATGGCTGAAACCTCTGATGCAGAATCGGTAAAAGAGGGTATGAATCTTATCTACAATAAATTTATTAAGTATCTTGAACAAAATGGTGTGAAGGCAATCGAAAGCAATGGTGCTGATTTTGATACTGAACTTCACGAAGCTATAGCAATGATACCAGCAGTAGATGATTCTCAAAAGGGTAAAGTTATTGATACAGTAACTAAGGGTTATACAATCAACGATAAAGTAATTCGTCACTCTAAGGTTGCAGTAGCTCAATAAAAATTTAACACACAATCCCGATGGAAAAGAGAGATTATTATGAAGTCCTTGGCGTTTCTAAAAATGCTACCGACGAAGAGATAAAAAAAGCATATCGCAAATTAGCGATTAAATATCACCCTGATAAGAATCCTGACGATAAGGAGGCTGAAGAAAAATTTAAGGAAGCAACTGAGGCATATGATGTGTTGAGTAATGCTGATAAGCGTGCAAGATATGATCAATTTGGTCATGCAGGAGCACAAGGTGCAGGTGGTTTTGGCGGTTTTGGTGGAGGCATGTCTATGGACGACATTTTCTCTCACTTTGGTGATATTTTTGGTGGACACTTTGGTGGATTTGGAGGTGCAACAGGTGGACGTGGCCGTCGCCAGTCAAAGGGTAGCGATTTGCGCATCAAAGTATCATTGTCTCTTGAGGAAATTGCTAAAGGTGTATCTAAAACGCTTAAAATACCTACAAACGTAAGTTGTAGTAGCTGTAATGGTACCGGAGCTAAGAATGGTACTGCAATTAATACTTGTTCTACTTGTAACGGTTCTGGTTCGGTAATCACTCAACGTCAAACAATGTTTGGAGTTATGCAATCAGCAACAACTTGTCCTACTTGTGAGGGAACGGGTAAAACTATCACTGAAAAATGTGAGCATTGTAAAGGCGAGGGTGTTGAAAGAAAAGAACAAACAATCTCAATCAATATTCCTGCTGGTGTTGCTGATGGTATGACATTAAGAGTTGCAGGGAAAGGAAATGCAGCTCGTCGTGGTGGAGTAAATGGAGACCTTCTTGTGGTAGTAGAAGAGATTAATCACCCCGAATTGATTCGTGAAGATAGCGACGTGATTTATAATCTTATGCTTGACGTTGTTACAGCGACATTGGGCGGTTCAGTTGAAGTGCCAACCATCTCGGGTCGTGCACGTGTGAAAATTGCTCCAGGAACACAACCAGGTAAAATTCTTCGCTTGCGTGGTAAGGGATTGCCTTCGATGAATGGATATGGTCATGGTGACCAATTGATTAATATCATGGTATATATACCTGAGCAAGTGAACGATGAAGAGCGTGCTGCGTTGGAACAATTGCGCAATCGTGAAAATATCGTGCCTACTGAGGATACAAAAAATAGAATTTTTAGCAAGTTAAATCATATGTTCGAATAGTCATAATTGATTTTATTAATTGATATACAGCTAAAACGATTTTGTTTTAGCTGTTTTTTTGACTCGTATTTGTGGTAATTCAGAGAAATCGAACAGTATTTGTATGTAAAGGACCAATATTAAATTATTGGTGTCCGATAAAAATCAAAATGGGTATAAATAGGTGTCTCAATCGCAGATTTAATGCGGTTGAGATTCTTTTTTGCGATTTACAAGCCCCCCTAATCAAAAAGAGTCAGTTGTGGCGGTGGATTTTCGTCCAAAATCCTCATATTCTCCCAATCTTTTTCTGGATTATTAAACAAACTATAAAAATCAACATAATACATCAGTACAATTCTCACTAATGTTGCTAATCCAGAGAAACTCCAACTACGAGTAAGGCGTTTTTGCATTACC
>JAFYSL010000089.1 GCA_017559355.1 Muribaculaceae bacterium | reverse complement strand
GTAACAAATTTATCAGCCGATGTAATTACAAATGTTACTGCTTCGTGGAACAAAATCCCCGATGGTTGTGAGGTGAACTTTGGGTCAATAGCACAACTTCAAGCTGGAGCTACTGGATACATCGACTATAGAATATTGGCTACGACTCCAAGTGTAGGTAAAGGTTATGATAAAAGCGAATTGACTGTTTCATGTAATGAAGGTGTGACGACATCTCATGAGGTATATTATTATTGTCAAGCCTCAATGTCAAATATCATTATCTCAAAGCCAACATTGAATACAACTTTAAAAACCGGATCGGTGAGAAGTTATGATGTTGTGATAACAAATACCGGATTGAAAGAAACAGGAGAAATTACATTGGAGATTCCATCTTCGACTGAATGGCTTGGCTGTACTACTCCAGTAAAATTGCCATCGTTGGCACAAGGTGAAAGCCATACATTGTCGCTACAATTTATTTATAGTCCCGAAATGTTGGTGGGTGGGACCTATAAATCATATGTGAAAGTAAATAGCAAAAATGGTTCGGCGAAGATTGTTGATATAAACCTCACTGTTGTAGCATCAGAAAAAGGACATTTAGCGGTAGATATCGTTGACGTATATACAAAAGCAGCAACCGATGGGAACGGACCTCATGTGAGTGGTGCTACGGTTAAAATTGTCAATGCTGTGAATGGCGAGGTTGCTGCAATAGGAACTACCGGTGAAGATGGAATATTTGCCATAGACTTGAATGAAGGTGTATATAATATTTATGCTTCAGCTGATAATCACTACAAATCACAATCAACAGTAGTAGTAGGTCCTGAAGAAAATGTGACTCAAGAAATATTCTTGCCATTTGCTGCTGTAAATGTGAGTTATGTAGTGGAAGAGACAACGGTAGTCGATGAATATGAGGTGACGCTTGAAATGGTGATTGTGCCCGATGTGCCACAGGCTGTGGTTACTACTAACTGGAGTAATGCCTCTTGTGGTGATAATACCTACTCGGTGCGATTGACCAATCACGGAAAACTTGTGGCTTTGAATCCATATATGGTGTTACCAAATGTGGAAGGTGTGACAATGGAAGTGCTTAATGATTATCCTCAAAAAATCTATCCTGGTGAAAGTTATGAAATGAAGATTCGAGTTATAGCGCCTGATGATATGCAAAATAAAATAACTAGTTATAGTATTAAATATGCATTTACTCTTCAAGGTGAAACATATACTCACACCGATAGTTATGGATTGAATGTAGGATGTCGAGAAATGCCCTTTATTATAGGAGGCGGTGGCTTTAAAAATAACGACGATGAAGGTAGCTCTGAAGAAAATAATCCAAGTTTGCCATCACTTGACAATAATGATGCACAAGATGAAGAAGGTCGCATCTCAATCCCTACGTATACCCCTCTAAAAGGTGTTAAGGACTCAAAGGTAGTGTTGCAATTTGTGCAAACATTCTTCTTGACTCGTCAGGCTTTCCGTGGTACTATGACATTGGAAAATGCTCAAAATACCGGACTTGAAGATGTGGTGTTGGATGCTCGTGTTTATACAATGGACGGCACTGATGTAACTGAACTCTTTGCTCTCGATTATAGCGAAACCCCCGAAAATATGATTAAAGGTGATGCTGGTTGGGATATAGATGGAGGTGAAACAGGAAAGGTGTATGTGGTGTATGTGCCATCGAAAGAGGTTGCTCCTACCGAACCGACACAATATAAGTTTGGCGGTTCAGTAACATACTATGATGTGGCAACCGAAACAGAGGCTACTGTGCAGTTGGTGCCAACGATATTAACCGTTAATCCTTCGCCCGATTTACATTTGACATATTTTGTGCAACGTGAGATAAAAGGTGATAATTTATATACCGAAGATGTGGTTGAACCATCAGAACCAGTAGAATTTGACTTACTTATCAAGAATGAGGGAGAAGGAAAAGCCCTTAATCTTGTGATAGAAACAAGTAAGCCCGAAGTTATTGAAAACAAGAACAATTTGCCAGTGAAATTTGAAACACTCTATTCATCATTAGATGGAGTTGAAGGTGTATTCCCATTTGAAAAACTACCCGTGGGAGGAATTGAGGCTGGAAAGTCAAAACTCGCTCGCTGGTTCTTCAAATCAAACGTGTCGGGCTATGTAGCAGATTACAATGCTCAAATGACAAAAAGTTCGATTTATGGTGAAGAATTTAATCTTATCACAGTAGATGGAGTAAGAGACCTTACACGTTCGATTAGCAAAGTAAATATACCTGTTAATGCCGTGAACGAGATGCGTTTGATGGCATTGACTCCTGAAGCAAGAATGATGACATTAAAAGCCGGAAATGTGTCGGGTGATTTGCTCGGAGATAGAATGAACTCGGAAGTTTTCTTGCTTGATGATATTGAGGATGCCGAAGATTTGCCCGATTATGTGATGCTTGCCGATGGTACAGGAACCGATGACTTGGAAATTGTGAGCAGTACATCACAAGTGGTAAATGTGAGTGGTGATGAGAAAACTCAATATGTATCTACGCTTGAAGTGTCGGCAACACGAGCTGGTTGGGTGTATGGAGTGATTCAAGATCCAACGAATGGAACAATGCAATTGGTTAGTGTTGTGCGAAATGATGGTGTGGATATGGGAACCAACAATTTCTGGCTGTCGAGTTATAAAACTCTTGAAGATCAATCGGTAATTAATGCCAATGAATTGTATTTTGCCGATTATATACCCGGAACAACAGCATCTTATACACTGACATTTGAACCAAAACCACAGGAGGCATTAAAGGTTGTAAGTGTTGAAGGTGTGCCTACGACTGAAACTTCAGAAGTGGTAACCGGATTGAAAGTTACATTCAACAGACCTATCGATGAATCAACATTCACCGCTGAAGATATGGCTTTGATATGTCAATCTTCAATAATAGATCTCGGTTTAGCCACTATTACCAAAGTGAGTGATACACAATATCAAGTGGATTGGAGTTGTACAACACCAATGTATGGATATCATAACTTTACATTATTTACGTCAGGGATAAAAGATGTAAATGGTGCATCGGGTGAAAAATCATTCACTGCTGAATGGTCGCAAGCGATTGAGGGTAAAGCAATGCTTACTATTGAGGTAACTCCTAAAAATGCAGGAGAAGTAAGTCCGTCATCGGGCGAAAAGGATTATGGAATAGTAACTCTTAAAGCAACTGCATTAGACGGATATAGCTTTATTGGTTGGAGTGAAAATGGTAATGTGTTGTCAAAATCAAATGTATTAAATTATAACCTATATAAACCATCGGTAATCACAGCACAATTTGCTGCAAATTTATATGATGTGACATTATTAACCACTGAAGGTGGTTTTGTTACCGGAGCGTATAGCGGAACATATGAATATGGCACATTGCTTAAACTAAATGCGGTAAATTATACTGATTATCAATTTGAAGGTTGGGAGGTTAATGGTGAACTATATGAAAGCAAATCGAGCAGTATAACACTTGTCGTAGAGGAGTCTACGATAGTGAAGCCTCTCTTTAGAGAGAATGAATCGGGAGGTTCTACTGGTGTTGAGTCGGTTTCGGTTGAAGCTGAAACTGAAGTAGATGTGTACACTGTGTTTGGTGTGCTTGTGAAACGCTCGGTGAAACGTAGTGAAGCATTAAAAGACCTACCCAAAGGTATTTATATAGTGGGAAGACAAAAGGTGATAAAATAAAAACTTTTGACAAAGCAAATACTTGAGAATTCAAAGGGTGGCCATTAGGGTTGCCCTTTGTTTGTAAATAAGTGTTGAGCAAAATTTAGAAATAAAGGGAAATAGCAGTTGTGTTTTGATTATTTTTATTAATTTTGAAAGATAAAAAGAAGATAATATGAAAACAATGGATATTGAATTGATATTGATAAATATTTCTGGTTATGACCGACCAGGAGTTACTGCTGCATTGACAGGTATTCTCGCAAAATATGATGCCGATATACTTGATATTGGTCAGGCTGATATTCATCACTATCTTTCGCTTGGGATATTGTTTAAAACAGATAGCTCTGTATCGGGCGATATTATGAAAGAGTTGCTGTTTAAGGCATCGGAGTTGAATTTTCAAATCCATTTTACCCCAATTTCAGTAGAAGAATATACCGATTGGGTAGGCCGCCAAGGAAAGCAACGTTGGATTATTACCACGCTTGGTCGAGAACTTACATCGCGCCACATTGCATTGGTTTCAGAAGTAATTAGTGAACAAAATCTTAATATTGATAGCATTCGTCGTTTGACTGGTCGTATGCCACTTAAAGAAAAAGAAAACCCATTATCAAAAGCGTGTGTAGAGTTTTCTGTACGTGGCACACCTCGTGATCGTGCAGAGATGCAATCGCGATTTATGACAATGGCATCTAAAGAGGGATTTGATATCTCTTTGCAGGAAGATACGATGTATCGCCGTTCGCGTCGTTTGATATGTTTTGATATGGACTCTACACTTATTGAAACTGAGGTTATCGACGAACTCGCAATTCGTGCAGGAGTTGGCGATAAAGTAAAAGAGATTACCGAACGAGCAATGCGTGGCGAGATTGATTTTTGTGAGTCATTCCGTGAACGAGTGGCATTACTCAAAGGTCTTGACGAGAGTGTAATGAAGGATATTGCAGAAAATCTACCTATCACAGAAGGACTTGATCGCTTGATGGAGGTGTTGAAGCGAGTAGGGTATAAGACAGCAATTCTTTCGGGTGGTTTTACATACTTTGGAAACTATCTAAAGCAGCGCTTTGGTTTTGATTATGTGTATGCCAACGAACTTGAAATCGTTGATGGAAAACTAACTGGACGTCATCTTGGAGATATTGTTGATGGCAAGCGTAAAGCTGAGTTACTAAGACTTATTGCTCAAGTGGAAAATGTGAATATTGCTCAAACAATTGCAGTAGGTGATGGCGCTAACGATTTGCCAATGCTTGCAACAGCAGGGCTTGGAATTGCATTCCATGCTAAACCAAAAGTAAAAGCAACTGCCGAACAGTCACTGTCAACTATCGGGCTTGATGGTATCCTTTATTTCCTTGGTTTTAAGGATTCATTTATCTCGTAGAGAGTTTTGTATATAGTGTCTATACAATAATAAAAACACTCCAAGAAAATCTCTTGGAGTGTTTTTGTTGTTATAAATATTTTATTTTATTTTGAAGTATCAGTGCTAATTACTGGTTGTGCTGATTCGTCGGCGCAAAGCACTACAAGTAGGTTGCCTACCATTGATGCGCGTTTCTCTTCATTGAGTTCAATGCCTTCGTTGGCAAGTTTGTCAAGTGCAAGCTTAACCATAGAAACTGCTCCTTCAACAATTTTTTCACGGGCAGCAATAACTGCTGTAGCTTGTTGACGACGCAACATTACGGCAGCAATTTCAGGAGCATATGTGAGATAGTTGATGCGAGCCTCTTGTACTTCAATACCAGCGAAAGCCAAGCGTTCGTTAAGCTTTTCAACGAGAATTTCGTTAATCTCTGCACCTCCCGAACGGAGTGTTAATTCGTTATCATCATTAGTGGTGTCTTTATTGTCATCATAGGCATATAACCCAGCAACTTCACGAAGTGCAGCATCTCCTTGAATGCGTACATATTTTTCAAATGCGTTCATGCGAGTTGCAGCATTGGCTCCTGTTGCTCCTACGGCTATACTTTGTGCGTCAATTTCAAACATTGCTTTGTAAGTATCTTTCAACTTCCACACGATAACCATTCCAATAAGAATAGGATTACCCTCTTTATCGTTAACTTTGATAGGTTCAGCATCAAGGTTGCGAGCACGCATAGTTAATCGTTTGCGTGACATAAATGGGTTTACCCAAAAGAATCCGTGTTGGTTAAATGTACCTTTGTATTTGCCAAAGAAAACCATCACGGCAGCCTCATTTGGCTCAAGAGTAAATAATCCGATTAAGGAAATAATACTTATTAAAAGTAGAGCAATGCCACCTCCTATAAACAAACCACACTCATTGATACCTCCAACTGCTATTGCATATATTGATGTCGCAAATAAGATGAGAATAAGTGCTAAAGCTACAAAGCCATTCATTTTGAATCCACTATAAGTGTATTCATTCTTTTCTGTAATCATAGTAAAAATAGTTTTATGAAATATAATGTATTTTACAAAGTTATAATTTTTTTCATAAAATCAGTATATATTTTGCCGAATGAGAAATAAACTTTTGTTTGAATACTCGCAAAATATGTGTAAATTTGCGTATTATTCACAAAATATAGATTCATTATGAAATTATATGACGTATATCCGTTGTTTGATATAGAAATAGAAAGAGGGGAAGGTTGCTATACTTATGACACCGAAGGAACAAAATATCTCGACCTTTATGGAGGTCATGCAGTTATATCAGTGGGACATTCTCACCCTCATTACCTTAAAGCATTGAATGAGCAGGCATCAAAACTTGTATTTTATTCAAATTCGGTAATAAACTCGCTTCAACAAACTCTTGCCGACAAACTTGGCAAAATTTCGGGATACGATGATTATCAATTATTCTTGATAAATTCAGGTGCAGAAGCTAATGAGAATGCGTTGAAACTTGCATCGTTTTATAATGGAAAAACTCGTGTTATTGCATTTGATAAGGCGTTCCATGGTCGCACATCACTTGCCGTAGAGGCTACCGATAATCCTAAAATTGTCGCACCTATCAATGCCAATGGTCATATAACATTCCTCCCTCTTAATGATATAGAGGCTGTGAAAGCAGAAATGGCTAAAGGTGATGTAAGTGCTGTTATAGTTGAAGGAATTCAAGGTGTGGGAGGTATTCGTATTCCAGAACCTGATTTTATGCAAGCATTGCGTGAAGAGTGTGATAAATATGATGCAGTGCTTATTGCCGATGAGATTCAATCAGGTTATGGTCGTTCGGGAAAATTCTTCGCACATCAATACACTGGAGTTCGTCCTGATATAATTACAGTAGCAAAGGGTATTGCCAACGGTTTTCCAATGGGAGGCGTGTTGATTAGTCCTAAGTTTACACCTATTTATGGACAATTAGGCACTACATTTGGTGGAAGTCATCTTGCTTGCGCAGCAGCAATTGCGGTACTTGATATTTTTGAACAAGAAAATCTTGTTGAAAATGCTCGCAAAGTAGGCGAATATCTTATGGAAGAATTGAAACAAATTCCTGGCATTAAAGAGGTGCGCGGTCGTGGTTTGATGATTGGTATGGAGTTTGACTATCCAGTTAAAGAACTTCGCACACGTCTTATTAAAGAGGAAAAGGTATTTACAGGTGCAACAGGTACACACATGATTCGTCTATTGCCACCACTTGTATTGACAATGGAACAAGCACAAGATTTTATTGGTAGATTGAAAAATGCGCTTGCAAAACAAGCATAAAATAGTAAAAATATGAAGATTGCAATTATTGGAGCAGGAAATATGGGCGGAGCTATTGCTCGTGGTCTTGCTCATAGCAATATTGAAGTTAAAATAACCGTAGCAGACCTTGATCAAGGTAAACTTGGCGAATTGAAGGCTGAATGCGATGTTGTTGAGGTGTCGACCGATAGTAAGACGATTGTTGCTGATGCAGATGTAGTGTTAGTGGCAGTGAAACCTTGGCTTGTAGAACCAGTGTTAAAAGGTATATTGCCTGCACTAGATATGTCTCGTCAGATTATACTTTCAATTGCCGCTGGAGTTGATATCGCAACATTGACCAATTGGCTTGGTAATGATGATGCAGTTGTATTCCGTGCAATTCCTAATACAGCAATCTCAATTCATCAAAGTATGACTTTTGTAAGTCATAGTGCAACAGCATCGTCACAACAAATTGCAGATGTCGAAGCAATCTTTAATGCTCTTGGTAAGGCAGCTGTAATTGAAGAACGATTAATGGGTGCAGCAACGTCACTCTGCTCTTGTGGTATAGCTTTTGCAATGCGCTATGTACGTGCTGCAACTGAGGGTGGAGTAGAACTTGGAATTTATCCCAACGATGCAAAACAATATGTATTGCAAACACTCAGAGGTGCAGTAGAGCTGCTTGAGGCAACTGGCAATAATCCTGAGGTAGAGATCGATAAAGTAACAACCCCAGGAGGAATTACAATAAAAGGACTCAACGCAATGGAAGCCCATGGCTTTACTAATGCAGTAATTGAAGGATTAAAAGCGAGTAAATAATACTAATTCACAATAAATAATAAAAACACATGTCAGTAAACAAAGTAATATTAGTGGGTAATGTAGGGAAGGATCCAGAAATTCGTTATGTTGAAACTCGCCCAGTAGCATCGTTCTCGTTGGCAACAACCGATCGTGCATATACAACTGCATCGGGTGCACAAGTGCCTGAACGCACAGAGTGGCACAATATCGTGATGTGGGATAAGTCGGCCGAAATTGCTGAGAAATATATTCGCAAAGGGACAAAACTATATGTTGAAGGAAAACTTCGTACACGTGTGTGGGAAGATCGCAACACAATCAAACATTACGTAACCGAAATTCTTGTAGACCAATTCGACATACTTTCACGTCCTCAACAAAGTCCAGAACAAAACTAAATAACAAAGTTGTGAGCAATCAACAATAGTTTCACAATTAGTATAAAATAATACCCCTGCAAAGATATCGCTCTTGCAGGGGTAATTCTTTTAATCAATAGAATAACGAATATCTTCGTATATGTAATGGTTATTTATAATTCGTTTTTTACATTTGTAATTAGGACTAATTAAATCAAGAGAGTCTCTATAATAAGGAGTTTCAATGCCACCTAAATTAAAAAGCATATTGCAAAGATTATCACTGATAAATGGCCTATTTACAGCATTTTTAATTGCAGTTACTTTTTCGGGATATTTTTCTATATATATATCAGAACACCACACCATAAATGGTATTTCGTATTGATATTTCAATTTAAGGGCTGTTAGTGGCCCTTGATCCCTTGCGCATTGGTAGCGATAGTCATATACTTCCTCTCCGTGATCTGATAAATATACTAATATAGAATTGCTATTTCTAAATTCATCAATAATCTTACGCAATACATAATCGTTATATAATGTAGCATTATCATAGTCGGCAATATACTCCTTTTCGTCAATACCGAGAAATGGCTCGTTCCTATTTATACTATCAGCATTAAAATATTTGAATTTATTGTAAGGGAATCGTTCTCTTACTCCATGATGTTGCCCATTTAAGTGGATTATAATTAAATTATGTTTGTTGAACTCACAATTTACGGAGTCAGTAAATGATTGAACTATGTCTTCGTCAAATTTATAGGATTGAAGATTTCTTTTTGTATATGCTAATTCGCAAATTTCTGGATTGTATAAAAAACTATTTAAGGTAAAAGAAAAAGTTTCCTTTTTAGCAAAATCAACTTGATTACTCCAAAAATATACTTTATATCCAGAAGATTTAAAAATATTGAGAAAATATGGGTGTTTATGCCAAACTTCGTTATTGCTACTATTATTGCAACATAAAATATTACGAAGAGAAACACTTGTGCTATTTGATGAAGATATAACATCTTTAAAAGTATAAAGATTTTCGTTTAGTACTTCTTGGGTTAAATAAGGAGTATTTTTTAATGGATATCCATATAAATGGGAGTGATGTTTAATATATGATTCACCAATTACTACGATGATGTTCAATGAATCAGTTGATGAAATAAAAGAATTTTTCTGGAGATGTATAGACTTATTTAACTTAATAGCATCAGCCATATCGTTTTCCATCATATTAACTGTTAAAATAGAGGTGAAAATAGAGCAGAGAGGATCGCTTGGTGGTTCAAGAAATCTAATATGATCAGATGATTCAACTTTGCAAAGCTTCCAGGTAGTCAAAGAAGCATAAAACACACTAATAATAACGATTGTAGAAATTATAATTGAAAAAATATTTTTAAGAGTATGTGGATTGGGGTAAATTTTAGACTTGAAAATATTCCATAATATTTCAAATATAGTAATTATGACTAAAAACATTGAGGTCATTTTAATAGTCGGAATTGATGCATTAGAAAATATATATTGATTTATAAATTCCGAAGCTTCGTTGCTTGTTGTTTCTGCTAATAAAATAAGGCATGTTGGCGAGATCGACATCCCAAAGTTTTGTAATAGAAAATGTGAAATAACATATAATGAAATTACACCCAAGTATAAGAGGATTTTACAAGAACTATAAAGAATTTTAGATTTTAGATATGTAATAATAGCCGCACCAATGTAGGCAAATAGAAATAGTACTAAAATGTTGCCTATTGTTGCATAATATGCATTTGGACTACCTAACACTAATAATGCGTCATCTAAACTTCTAGAAAGACTATTCATCATATATATTGAAATCACAATGAATGGTAATTCTCTATAACAAGGAGTTGCAATTTTATAAAACAAGCGTTTAATAAAAGAGGATGTATTAACAAATTTATTTTGTTCCATTTTGTATCTATATAAATAAGATACAAAGGTATCGCAACGACGTCTAATTACCCCCCCCATTAAGTTAAATGTTGTTAATAAAGAAAGGTTGCTGATGTATATAAACAAAAAATCGCGAGAAGACTATTCCTCTCGCGATTTTGCTTTATAAAACTAGTTTTTTATTTCTTGTTCAAATCTTTCAATAGAGTTTCAACTGCAGTGCGTAGTTGAGTGTCTTCGCCTGTTACAACAGTAGCAGGGTCGTTAGCTACTTTGATATCTGGTTCAAGTTGGCTGTTTTCGAGGTATGAACCATCGGGGAGGCGGTAACCTACAACAGGGATACCAAATACCAATGATGGGTCTTGCAATGTTACCCAGTTAACACTTGTCATAGTTCCAGGAACAGGCATACCTACGAGTTTGCCAATGCCACGATGTTTATATACCCAAGGTGTACCGTGAGCATTACTATAGTTGGCTTCACATTGTACCATGATGCTTGGTTTGTTCCAACGACGGCTTGGCATATCGCATGCTTCTACGCCACGCACCACTTGTGTAAAGTATTTCTTGCCACTGAACAATACCTCAATATCTTCGTGAAGACGACCACCACCATTCCATCGTGTGTCGATAACTATACCTTCGCAATGGTTATATTTGCCAAGGATATCAGAGTAGACAGTGCGGAAACTTCCGTCGTTCATTGATTCGATGTGAACATAACCCAAACGACCGTTTGACCAACGTTCTACATCGGCTGCACGTTGTTTAATCCAACGGTCATAGAGCAATGCCGATTGTGCACCAGATGAAATAGGGAGTACTACTTCTTCCCAACGTTCACCTGATTCGGGGTTGTAGATTGATACGAGAGTTTTTTTCTTGATAATATCGTTAAATAGAGGAGTATAGTCTTCATTGGCTTTAATCTCTTTGCCGTTGATTTTTTCGATAATGCAACCTGCTTTTACTTTTGATGTAGAACGATCAAATGGACCTTTTTCGAGAACTTCGGCTACTTTGAGACCATCTTTAGCATATTCCCAATCATATAGCAAACCGAGTGTAGCTGTTTGCACATCTGCGCCTTTGCCTCTGAAACTACCACCAGTGTGTGATACATTAAGTTCGCCAAGAAGTTCGCTCAACATTTCAGCATAGTCATGGTTGTTGTTGATATGAGGAAGGAAACGGCGATAATTGTCGCACATCTTTTCCCAATCAACACCATGAAGGTCTTTAACATAGAACATCTCTTTTTCTTGACGATATACATAATCAAACATATATTCACGTTCAGCTTCTGCATCGAGAGCCATAGTCGCAGAATAAGAGATATTAGTGAGTTTGTCGCTTGCTGGGGCGAGTTTTTTCATCATTCGGCTACCGAGGAGGAAGATGTTACCACTCTTATCCATTTCCATAGAAAGGCGTCCTGCACTGAGTTTGCTTACGATTTTAGCATCGGGTTTGCGAAGTTTAATTTTCCACAAATCGTAGCCTTTTTCAAATGATGACAAATAATAGAGGTTTTCGCCATCTTTTGTGATTATAGCATCGCAAACATCAGAAGAATTAGGGGTTAGTCGTACAATGCGATCTTCAATACCTTCAAGTTCTACGATAATATCTTTTGAAGATTTTTCCGATTTAGCAGTATCAGCTTTTTCGTCTGTTTTCTTTGCATCTTTTTTCTTATTATCCTCTTTTTTGCCCTTGTCAGCTTCTTTCTTTTGAGCTTTTTCTACCTCTTTATATAGAGCATAGTCCTCTTCGCTAAGGCGATATTTATCGTAAGCATCTTGGTTGAGGAATACCATCATCACATCGCTCATAGAACCCCATGATGCATGATTGCGCATACCATAGCGTTCAGAAAGGAAGAGTATGGCATTTCCGTCCATTACCCAACGAGGAGATTCATCAAAATATCCACTGCGTGTGATATTTGTGATTTCACCACCTTTTGCACTAACGATAGCCACGTCACTATATGGATCATGCATATTATCAACTACTTCAAGTGTAAACCATTTCCCATCGGGCGACCATGAATAGTTGAAACCACCATTGCGACGAGCATAGGTTGAACCATCGGTAACTTGACGCACTTTTTTGCTCTTTACATCCATGACCATTAATTTATTACGATCTTGAATGAATGCGAGTTCTTTACCATCGGGTGAATATTGAGGATAAGTACGTTCAATATTGTCGTTGAAAAGGGCCTTTTCTACGATTGTTGTTGCGTTAGGGAAATTAGGATCCTCTTTGCGCTCAATAGTTGCTGTGTAGATGTTCCATTGGCCATTGCGTTCGCTCATATATGCGATTGTGCGATTGTCGGCAGCCCATGTAGGTTGACGTTCAGCTTCAGGAGTATTTGTGATTTGTTTTGTTGTAGTGTAGTCGGTTGAGGTAACAAACAATTCGCCACGATAAATCAATGCAATTTGTTTGCCGTCGGGAGAAACTGTTGCCGCTGATGCACCTGAAGCAACATTGAGTTTTGTTAAAGAAGGTTCATCGTCGGTAACGATGTTTATAGCAACCTTAGAAGGCTTATTATTCCCTTTTTTAGTGTAAATTTCGCCATTATAAGTGAATGCTAATGTTCCGTCGGCTCCTTGTGAAAGGAAACGCACTGGGTGAGTTTTGAATGAAGTAACAGAGGTTACTGCTTGAGGGTTGTCGATAGGGAATGAGTATATATTCATTGAACCGCCCTTGCGCTCGCTCAAGAAATACACAGTTTTGCCGTCAACGCTCATTACAGGGTTGCGATCTTCGCCAGCGTGGTCGGTAAGATTACTATGTTTTTTTGTTGAGGTATTGTATAACCAAATGTCACGGGTGACTGAAGATGTGTGGTGTTTACGCCACTCATTTTCCATGCCTTTTTGGTCTTGGTATAAGAAAGATTTCCCATCACTAGTGTAACTTATCATTTGAGCAGGAGATGCAATTACCATTTTGGTGCGCCCACCATTGACTGGAATGCTATAAAGTTCGGTCAAACGGCGAGATGGAAACATTGCACTTGAGGCGGGGTCTTGAAGTGAAGCTGAGAAGATAAGCTCTTTTCCGTCGGGGGAGAATGCCTCGGGAGTTTCGCTCTCAGAATAGAAAGTAATGCGAGTTGCTTTGCCTCCATTAGCACTCATTGTGAAAATATCTTGACCACCATTGCGGTCGCTTGTGAAAGCGATTGTTTTTCCGTCGGGCGACCATATGGGGGTTGCTTCATAAGAATCAAGAGTGGTGAGACGAATGGCTTCACCGCCCGATGTTGCTACTTTGTAGATATCTCCTTTGTATGTAAACGCAATTTGAGAACCATCGGGAGATATCTTTACATCACGAAGCCATAATGGAGTAGTTGCCGTAGCACTTAATGCTACAGCTACCAATGACATTGATAAAAGAGTCTTTTTCATTGCTGAAATATTTAGTGATTAGTTATTATTTTTGAAATTATTTTTACAAAGATAGCGAAATTCATTTTATATCACAATATGGCTGTGAAACTTAAAAAGTTTCATTAAATTTGTGTTTCAGAAAAAATATAGAGTGTATGTGTTACGTTATTATATTTAAGGCGTAACAATGTGCCTATTTATACTATTTTATTTATGAAAAGAATAATTTATTTTAGTGTAATAATATTATCCATTCTTGCTACTGGATGTAAGAGCGCAAAGTTGTCGGTTGCAGATGAACAAATGGAGCGTGGAGAGTATTATGATGCATCGAAAACATATCGTAAGGTATACAATAAACTCACTAAAAAAGAACAACGTGGTAAGCGTGGAGAGGTTGCGTATAAGATGGCTGAATGTTATCGCAAACTTAACCAAAGTGCGCGTGCCACAGCAGCATACCAAAATGCAATAAGATATGGTTTCCCCGATTCTACAGCGCAACTTCATCTTGCTGAAATGTTGCATGCTGAGGGTAAATATGCAGCTGCAGTAAATGTATACAAGGAGTTTTTGATGCGTTGTCCTGATTCTCAAATTGCGAAGACTGGACTGGCAGGGAGCCAAATGGCTCTTGAAAATAAGGGTAAATCAACACGATATGTGGTAAAGAATGCAAAGTTGTTTAATTCTCGTCGTTCTGATTTCGCTCCAATGTACTTTGATAAAACATGTGATGCTCTTTATTTTACTACTACCAATGAAAAGGTTACAGGAGACAAAAAGAGTGAAATCACAGGAATGAAAAAAGGTGATGTGTGGATGGCAAAAAAAGATGAAAATGGAGTATGGCAACGCCCTGAAACAATAGAAGGGGAATTGAATACTGATGCCGATGAGGGTATCGTAGCATTTTCGCCTGATGGAAACACTATGTATCTTACTAAAGCACGTCGTGAACCCAATGCAAGCACAGGCGTGGAATTATATACATCGCAACGTTCTGATGCAAAGTGGAGTGCCCCTGTAAAATTTGAAGTAACATCAGATACAATTTCAAGTTATGGACACCCAGCAGTATCGCTTGATGGGGAATATCTATATTTTACATCTGACATGCCCGGTGGCTCAGGAGGAAAAGATTTGTGGCGCATTAATTTAAAAGAGCGAGCAGGTTCTCTAGAAAATATGGGTGATGTATTGAATACTCCTGGTGATGAGATGTTCCCATATGTTCGTACTGATAGTTTGTTGTATTTTGCCTCAAATGGTCACCCTGGATACGGTGGACTTGATATTTTTAGAGCTGAATTGCAACCTAATGGAGATTGGAAAGTGGTAAATATGGGTGCACCAGTGAATTCATCAGCCGATGATTTTGGTATAACATTTGGAATTGGCGAGAATGGATTCTTTAGCTCTAATCGTGGAGATGGTCGTGGTTACGATCATATTTATTCGTTTGAATTGCCCGATTTGAAAATATCAATATCAGGTTGGGTATTGGATAAAGATGAAGAACCTATACCTAACGCTGTAATACGCATTGTTGGAAATGATGGTTCTAATCAAAAAGAGGTGTCACGCGACGATGGTTCATTTAAGTTTGCAATTAAGAGAGGTGTGAAATATGTGATGCTTGCAGGCGCAAAAGGCTACCTTAATGGTAAACAACAATTTGAAAGTGATAATGCCGAAGAAGATGCAGAGTATGCAATCGACTTCTTTTTGTCATCGATAAACAAACCTAATGTTGTAGAGAATATTTTCTATGACTTTGACCAAGCAACATTGCGTCCCGAATCAAAAGATGCACTTGAAGAGTTAGCACAAATACTCAGAGATAATCCTCATGTAACGATTGAAATGGCATCGCACACCGACCGTTGGGGCTCTGATGAGTATAATATTGAATTATCGCATCGTCGTGCACAATCGGTAATTGATTATTTAACAGAAGTTGGTATTAGTGCTGACCGTTTACAATGTCAAGGTTATGGCGAAACACGTCCTAAAACAGTGACAAAGAAGATAGCTCGTGAATATCCTCAGTTTCAAGAGGGAGATGTTCTCACCGAAGAATATATTGAAGCTTTAAGCGAGGAGGATCAAGAGGTGGCTGACCAGATTAATCGTCGCACAGAATTTTCGGTGTTGTCGGTTGACTATAATATGTACTAATACAGTCAATAGTTATGCCTAAATTTCGCACAGCAGTAGAACCATTGCGCATGCAAGGATTAATCAATCATCAACAAGGAGTGATGATGATTGGTTCATGCTTTAGCGATAATATAGGTCAACGACTGCAAATGGCATGTTTTGATGTTGAGGTAAATCCATTTGGAACATTATACAATCCAGCAAGTATTGCATGCGCAATAGATGATATTATAAATCAACGTGTATTTGAATCCAGTGACTTGTTTCAACTCACAGGGGATAATCGTTGGCATAGTTTTAGCCACCATTCATCGTTTTCAAGTGTTGATTGCGAGAAAATGCTCAAAAATATAAATGAGCAGATTAAGTACTCGTATGCGAAGTTAAAAGGAGCATCGACATTGATAGTTACATTTGGCACTGCATGGGTGTATCGATATATTAACACAAATGAGGTTGTGGCAAATTGCCATAAAATCCCAGCTAATCAATTTAATCGCCAACTTATGTCGGTTGACGAAATCGTTGAGAAATGGTCTGCTCTTATTGACAACTTACGATTGATGAATAGCGACTTGAAATTGGTGTTTACGGTGAGCCCTATTCGCCATTTGCGTGATGGAGCGCATGAAAATCAGATAAGCAAAGCAACATTACATCTTGCAATTGATAAGTTGCAAAAATTGTATGAGGGAATTGTCTATTTTCCGGCATACGAGATAATGAATGATGATTTACGCGATTATAGATTTTATGCATCTGATATGACACATCCCTCGGAGGTGGCAGTTGATTATATATACGATATCTTTGCTCAGTCGTTCTATTCGGATGATACAATGAAGTTGGCAGTGGAATGCGAACGTCTATATCGTCGATTATTGCATCGTCATATGGGGGATGACCAAGAGGCTATTAATCGATTTGAACAATCAACACAATTGTTGAAAAAACAAATGTTGCAACAATATCCATTCTTGCAACAAGCAATTGAGAAAATTACAACAAAATGATATATTCAATCTCTACAATAGCACAAATATTGCATCTGCCTGAACCTAAAATTCCGGCATCGAATGTGAGTATACTTTTGACCGATAGTCGCTCGTTGACTTATCCCGAAGATACATTGTTTTTTGCTTTACGCACAAGTAATAATGATGGGCATCGTTATCTTCATGACTTGTATGAGGGAGGGGTGAGAAACTTTGTGGTTGACCACATTCCAGCAACTATGCAACATGTAGAAAATACCAATTTCTTGGTGGTGAGCGATGTGAAAAAAGCTTTGCAAACAATAGCTTCGTATCATCGAGGAAGATTTACCGCACCAGTTGTAGGGATAACAGGTAGCCGAGGCAAAACTGTAGTAAAAGAGTGGTTATATCAATTGTTATGTGCCGATTATAGTATGGTGCGCAGTCCTCGCAGTTATAATTCGCAAATAGGTGTGCCATTGTCAATATGGGAGATGAATGAGGAAACTCAATTGGCAGTATTCGAGGCTGGTATATCAAAACCTAACGAAATGGCTACGTTGCAATCAATGATTCGCCCTAAACTTGCCGTTTTAACCAACATTGGAGAAGAACATAATGAAGGTTTTAGTGATAATAGAACAAAATGTGAAGAGAAAGTAACACTTTGTCGCGATTGTGATTGCATTGTGTATAACGGAGATGATGAATTAATCAGTGATGTTGTTGCAAATGCAGGATTGACTGTGAAAGAGATTGCATGGTCGAAATACGATTCAGATAGCCCATTATTTATATCTTCAATTAAAAAAGATAAAGACTCCACTACGATTGAATATTCATATCTAAAATATGACGGAGTTATAACAATTCCATTTGTAAATGATTATGACATAGAAAACGCAATTCATTGTCTTGCAGTGATGTTGTATTTATGTCGCCCATTTGATGTAATTGCATCGCGCATGGCAATGTTGTCGCCAGTGGGAACTCGATTAAATGTAATTGAAGGAGTAAATAACTGTTTGCTCATTTACGACGCTTATACCTCCGATTTCCGTTCATTAGCACCTGCGCTTGACTTTATGCGACAACGCGCTACGAAAACTCATTCAACAACTGTGATTTTGAGTGACGTAGTTCACGATGCAATGGGTGGCGAAAAACTGTATAAATCAATTGCAAGATTATTGCAACAAAAGAATATAACTCGTGTAATAGGTATTGGTGAGGAGATATCAAGTTTTAGCACACTATTTGGCGAAAATGCAACATTTTATCTCTCTACAAGTTCATTTTTGTCGTCAACAACAATGAATGACTTCAGAAATGAATTGATATTGATAAAGGGTGCTTCACATTTTCATTTCGAATCATTGAGTGATGTGTTTGAAGCAAAACAACACGAAACAGTGTTAGAGGTAAATCTCGATGCTGTTGTGCATAACTATAATTTTTATCGTTCACAAGTAAAGACCGAAACAGGTATTGTGTGTATGGTAAAAGCATCGGGTTATGGTGCAGGTTCATTTGAATTGGCAAAAACATTGCAAAGTCAAGGCGCTGCATATCTTGCTGTGGCTGTGCTTGATGAAGGTGTAGATTTGCGTAAGGCAGGAATCTCAATGCCTATTATGGTACTTAATCCTAAAGTGGGTAATTATAAGACGTTGTTTACCTATAGATTAGAACCTGAAATTTATAGTTTTGACATTCTTGATGAGATAATTAAAGAAGCAACAAAATTTGGTATCACAAATTATCCAGTGCATATAAAACTCGATACTGGTATGCATCGATTGGGTTTCCTTGAAGAGGATATGCCTATGTTGGTTGAAAAGTTGAAAAACCAAAATGTAATCAAGCCAGTTTCTGTATTCTCGCATCTTGCAACAGCAGATTGTCCCGATATGGACGATTATACATTAAGTCAATTTGACTATTTCTATCGCTGTTGTGATATGTTACAAAATGGATTTGAACATCACATAAAGCGCCACATACTTAACTCTACAGGTATCACGCGATTCAACGAGCATCAATGTGACATGGTGAGATTGGGGATTTGTCTATATGGTATTCCAACAATGAACGATGGCTCTCAAGATGCATTACGTCAAGTATCGTCATTGCATAGTGTTATTATATCAATAAAAGAGTGGGAGACAGGCACAACGATTGGCTATTCGCGTAGAGGTGTGTTATCACGTAAATCGCGCATTGCGACTATTCCTATTGGGTATGCCGATGGAATTGATCGCCACTTAGGAAATGGTAATGCTTCGTTTGTTGTAAATGGTCATCGTTGCCCAACAGTAGGAAATATCTGCATGGATATATGTATGATTGATGTTACAGATGCGATGTGCAAAGTGGGAGATGCAGTGGAAATATTTGGTGAAAATATTACTGTAATGGAACTTGCTGACCATCTTGGGACGATACCTTATGAAATCCTAACATCTGTGTCGCAACGTGTAAAGAGAGTTTACTACAGAGAATAATTCATAACGTGTAATTTGTATTATTGTCATGAATTTATTGAAAAATCGTATCGTCAATGAAGGTGTTGCATTGACTGAAAATATATTAAAGGTTGATAGTTTTTTGAATCACCAGTTAGACCCTAATCTTATGCATGAGGTGGCAAAAGAATTCGCTCATCGATTTGAGGGGAAGGGGGTAACAAAGATCTTAACAATCGAGGCAAGTGGAATTGCACCAGCAATTATGTTGGGTTATATAATGCAGTTGCCAGTGGTGTTTATTAAGAAGAAAAAACCGAGTACAATGGAAAATATGCTTGAAGCACAAGTATATTCATTTACAAAACAAAGTGAGAATACAGTAAGCATATCACGTGATTTCCTTTCGGCAGATGATAACATCGTGTTTATTGATGATTTTTTAGCATCGGGCAATGCAGTGCGAGGTGTAATTGATATATGTGGTCAAGTAGGCGCAAAAATTGAAGCATTAGGTTTTGTGATAGAGAAAGGTTTTCAAGGTGGTGGCGATAAATTACGTCAAGAGGGTTATCGTGTAGAATCATTGGCTATCGTTGATTCTCTTGAGAACGGGGAGGTTATATTCCGAGATTAGCCACAAAAAGGTTTGCCCTTAGTATATAAGATATTTAACACCAATCCTCTTGTAATTAAGTAGCATAAAAAGGCAATCCATAAAGCATGATTGCTGAGATATGATATTAACGCAAAATATAGCGAGAAGAATATTGTCATGGCAATTACCATAGAATAAAGCATTGCACGAGTTCGTGTTGCTCCAATAAAAATTCCGTCCCATGTAAATGCAGTAAATCCACATATAGGGATAACTATTGCCCATGGAAAATAAGTTGCCGCTGCATTAATTATATCTATATCGGAACTTAATAATGAAAGGAACCCTTTTCCGCCAATAAGATAAATAAGAGTAAATAGAATTGCCATAGCAACGCCCCAACTAAATAAAGATTTTATACACGCTTTTAGTTGTTGAGGTTGTTGAGCTCCAATGTATTTGCCAGCAAGTGCTTCACCTGCATAGGCGAAACCATCCATGAAGTAGGAGAACAAGATGAAAAGTTGCATGAGCAGTGTGTTTACTGCCAATATAATATCGCCTTGTTGTGCCCCTGCACGAGTAAACCATAGTGTAACTGTCACAAGGCATAGAGTGCGCAAAAATATATCAGAATTTATTGCAAAAAATCTTTTTAGTTCGCTATGATGGAGAATAGATTGCAATGAGTAGCGCTTGGGAGCATATTTAATCCACACAATAATTAATCCCAAAAGATATCCACCCCATTGAGCAGTGAGCGTGCCTATTGCCACTCCAGTAATCCCCATATTAAACAGATATACAAGAGTCAGACTTGTGGATATATTCAATAGATTAATGAAAATAGATATCCACATCGTCGCACACGAGTTTTGCATGCCTATAAACCATCCCGTGAGGGCATAAGAACCAAGCATTGCAGGTGCTCCCCATATGCAGACATTAAAGTAGGATTGTGAATACTTGAGAGTATCGCCACTGATATCCATAAAGAGGAATGCAAATTGAGCAATGAGATATTGCAAAGCAATTATTGTCAATCCCACAGTCATTGCCATCAATAACGAACGATATAATACTAATGAGCATTGTTTTGAGTCATTGGCTCCGTATGCTTGAGCGGTCATGCCACTTGAACCCATGCGAAGAAAGGCAAAGGGCCAATATAGCATGTTGAAGATTGTACCACCAATTGCAATAGCGGCAATATACACCGCACTGCCCATGTTCCCTACAATTGCTACATCTACAAGTCCAAGCAGTGGAGTGGTAATGTTGGCAATTATTGAAGGTATGGACAGAGCAAGTATTTCTCTATTAATAGAGTTGAATTTCAATGTTGTAATTAAGCTTTAGCGCGGCGGCTATCCCACATTAGGTAACAGATGAGTAATGCGTATGCAACTAGACCGAGTGATTGTGACATACCTTCGCTGAGTGGTGAAGTGTATTCAAAACCAGCAAATTTAGTGATTGCAGCAAATACACCAAACAATGCACCACCGGCAATGAGTCCAGATGAGATGAGGGTGCCTCGTTCGTGACGTGCTTTGCTGAGAGCTCCATCTTTAGTACTTTTAGCAACGAAATATGCGATTGCACCACCCACGAGCATAGGAGTGTTGAGGGGTAGTGGAATAAACATACCAAGGCAGAATGCCAATGCAGGAACTCCAAGCCAGTTGAGCAACAATGCAAGGATTGCCCCTACGAAGTAGAGAATCCAAGGAGTTTCGCCTCCCATCATAAGAGGTTCAATTACTTTTGCCATTGCATTGGCTTGAGGAGCAACGAGAGCGTCATCACCTGTGAAACCATATACTTTGTTCAACACAAGGATAACACCACCTACAGTAGCAGCTGAAACCAATGTGCCGACGAATTTCCATGTTTCTTGTTTGCGTGGAGTAGAACCTAACCAATAACCAATCTTGAGGTCGGTAACAAAACCACCAGCCATTGAAAGTGCTGTACACACAACACCACCAATAACCATAGATGCCACGATACCTGATGTGCCACTTAATCCGATACCAACAAAGATTGCCGATGCGATGATGAGTGTCATCAATGTCATACCCGATACAGGGTTAGAACCTACGATAGCAATAGCATTAGCAGCAACAGTGGTAAAGAGGAATGCAATTACTGTAACAACAATCCATGCTACGAGTGCTTGCCAGAATGTATTTATTACGCCAATCCAGAAGAATGCGAGAACAACGATAAGTGCGATTACAATGAAGAATACAACTGATTTCATTGATATATCAGTTTGCCAGCGAACAGTTTTTGCTTTTGCAGCCGAACCTTTGAACTCGCGACCAGCAAGGCCTACAGCTTGCATGATAATAGGCCATGATTTAACGATACCAATGATACCAGCCATCGCAATACCTCCAATACCGATGAGACGAGCATGTTCACTAAAGATTGATTGAGCGTCCATCGCAGCAATTTCTGCCGATCCATAAGAACCAAGAAGTGGAATAATAATCCACCAAACGAATAGCGATCCAGCAAAGATTACAAATGCATATTTAAGACCTACGATATAACCGAGACCGAGGAGCGCTGCACCTGTGTTGCAACTAAATACCACTTTAGTTTTTTCGGCAATGGTAGCGCCTAATGATGAAGCTGTAGTAGTTACAGTTTCGGCCCACCAACCAAATGTTGCTACAATGTAATCGTAAATACCACCAATGAGCGATGCAATGATAAGAGTTTTAGCTTGACCACTATTGTTTTCCTTGTTACCTTCAGCGCTGATGAGTACTTGTGTAGTAGCTGTCGCTTCTGGGAATGGGTATTTACCGTGCATATCTTTTACGAAATATTTACGGAAAGGAATGAAGAATAGGATACCCAACACACCTCCAAGCAATGAACTTAGGAATATTTGCATGAAGTTGACAGTGATGTCGGGGTATTTAGCTTGAAGAATATAAAGTGCAGGGAGAGTGAAGATCGCACCTGCAACGATAACACCCGAGCAAGCTCCGATTGATTGAATGATTACGTTTTGACCTAAAGCATCTTTCTTTTTAAGAGCACCCGATAAACCTACAGCAATAATTGCGATAGGAATTGCAGCTTCAAACACTTGTCCTACTTTAAGACCGAGGTAGGCTGCTGCTGCACTAAAGATTACGGCCAAAATCAACCCCATTGTAACGGAGTAGGGGGTAGCTTCTGCATACTGACGGTTAGGGTGCATGATAGGACGATACTCCTCACCCTCTTTCAGTTCTCGAAATGCGTTTTCGGGAAGTTCTGTTGGATCAACATCGTAGTTAATCGCAGTGTCTTTTTCGTTTTGCATAATAATTTATGTTTTGCTTGTTATTTTTTCTTTTTAGATGACTTTTTAGATTTTGAACTTTTGTTGCTCGAAGACTTAGAATTCTTTGAAGGAATTTTGAGTTTGTCACCTGGATGAATCGTATTGTCGTTCTTTTTAATATTATTCGCTTTTTTTAAATCATTAACTGATACGCCATATTTGTGAGCGATACGATCAAGACTTTCTCCACTCTTAACAGTGTGAGACTTTGCTTTAGTTTTTTTATTAGTGCGCTCACGACGTTTATCGGCTGTTGTATTTTTTTCTTTTTTAGGATTTTCTACTCGTTTATAAGTGGATTCGGTTGATTTTTTAGACGAAGTATTGTCTTCAGTAATAACTTTCTTGTATACAGTGATTTGGAGTTTTTGACCTCGGTTGATAGTATTTGAAGTCAAGTTGTTCTCCTTCTTAATACGTGAAGTATTAGTGCCATATTTGTTTGCAATAGATTTGAGAGTTTCACCACGGCGAACTTCATGAATTATAATTTCTTCTTTAGAAGTAAAGCCTTCGTTACTATCAACCGATTTGCTTTGAGTAGATGTTGATGCTACGGCTATACCATTTTCATCGGATGTGTAGACATTAATAGAATCTCCAACAAGAATAGAGTCGGCTTTTATCGCATCGCGACTCACGCCAGGTTCGGCAGTCTCGCGAATAGCATAAGTTTCCTCTTCGTATTGCCCTATTGTGTTTTCACTCATAAGGTAGCTGTACACTTGTTTAGAGGGCAAAATGAGAACATATGGTTTTACTGGACTACCAGGAATAATGTCTTTACGATATTGAGGGTTTAAAGTTTTGAGAGCCTCTGATTCAAGGTCAATAACTTTAGAAATTTGGTCGAAATGCAAACGACGGCACACATGTACGGTGTCGGTGAGAAGTGGTTTCTTAGCAAGAGCCGCACTTATTCCATGTTCGTTGTGATAGTTCATAACATAAGCTGCGGCGATGAATGCAGGAACGTATCCACGAGTTTCTCTTGGAAGATAGTTGTAAATTTCCCAATAATCTTTTTTGCTACCCCCCGAGCGACGAATCGCTTTATTTACATTGCCGGGGCCACAGTTGTAGGCTGCAATAGCGAGAGACCAATCGTCGTAAGTCTTATAAAGGCTCTTAAGGAATTCAGCTGCCTTTTGAGATGCTTTATATGTGTCGCGACGTTCATCAACGAGAGAATTCACTTCAAGTCCCATGCCACGACCTGTAGAGAGAATAAATTGCCACAAACCAGCAGCTCCAGCGGGAGAAACAGCATTAGGATTCAACGCTGATTCAATAATTGGAAGGTATTTAAGTTCAAGAGGCATTCCCTCTTTGGCAAGAGCTTCTTCAAAAATAGGTTCGTAGTATAGCCACATTCCGAGCATATTTTCTACGAGTCGACGGCGACGTGAGCTAGTATACATTTCGATGTATGATTTCACTACATTATTGAATGGTAACTCAATTTCAAAACCCATTTCGTTTTGAAGACGTTTTAGACGCTCAATATATACTTGGTCGCTTGGAGTTGCGATTGAACGACTTTCTTTTGGTTCAATAAGGTCGGTATAGTTTTGGATATACCAGTTTTTTTGTAACTCTTCGTAGTCGGTTTCAAAACTTGTAGGAGAGACAATGTCGTTGTCCTCAATAGAATCGCGAAGCGAGAGGAGCGACGATTGGGCCCACGATGTTAGTGCACCGCAAGAGAGTATTAAACTAATTGCAATTTTCTTCATCATAATTCTTTAGGGAGAGTTTAGAAATTTATAGCCCATTGCACACCCACCGAGGGGTATTTGCTTCGGGAATCTTGAAATACAGCTGGTGCTACATCTACTGAGAGGTCGGGGCTTATATCGAAATGAGAAAGAGATGCATCAACATATGCGTCAACCATAGCAATGAGATAAACTCCAGCCATGCATATAATACAAAGGTCGCGATTGCGACGATAATAATCTTTTCGTGATTTTAACACTTGAGTGAGCCACGTTTTGTCGAGGTTTGACTCTTGAGTGTTGTTAGGGAAGAAATCCATATAACTATTAGTTGAAGGATCTGAGTCCATAATATCGCTATAAGCTCGAGAATAATCGGTGAGCATGCCATTATTCCAAGTGGTAGCATATGCAAGTCCCATATATCCACCCACGATTATTGGGAGTTTCCAATAACGACGGTTGTATATTTGTCCCAATCCAGGGAATAGTGCTGATAACCACACCGCCTTTGTGGGATTGGGGTTGAATGCAACTTCGCGTTCTATCCATTCATCAATATCTTCTTTTTGGGGAATTAACGCAATTGTGTCAATTGAATCTATAGCGACAAAGACTGTTGTGTCGGGGTTGAAAATTGTGCTGTCGTTTTCATACATCAACCATTGACGCATATCAATTGAGTCAGAGTCTTGAGTAGTTTTGTATTGTTGAGGGGTGTCTTTTTTTGCAGGCAAACGAGGCGTATTAGAAAAAACGTTAAAAGTCGATAACAACACAAAAAACAATGTGCTGAATACCAACTTTTTGATGTTATGTTGTTTTTTTTCTCTTTGCTGTGTAATCATTATTAAGCTGTTGACTTTCTGATGATTGGTTATCAAGAAGTCGAATTGTATATCCTTTTTTAATTGTCTTGAAGCTTTACAGCATCAAAGATAGTAATTAATCTCTCAAGTTCATCTTCATTTTTGAAAGTAAATGTTATTTTTCCTTTACCATTGTTATCGCAAGAGAATTGAACTGGAGTTTTGAATGCTGCAGAAAGATGTTTTTTGAGAATATCGAAATCGTTTGAAGAGTATTTTTTAGTTGGAGCTTTTGATGTTTTTGTTTCAACCACTTCTTCTTCGGCTTTATTGTAAGCACGAGCAAGTTCTTCAACTTTTCTCACCGATAATCCATTCTTGATTATTTCGTTGTAGAGTTTTAATTGCAACGCAGGTTTTTCGATTGAAAGGAGTGCACGAGCATGGCCCATATCAACGCGTTTATCGCGCAATCCCAATTGTACCTCCGCAGGAAGTTTAAGCAATCGAAGAAAATTGGCGATAGTAGTGCGTTTTTTGCCGATGCGTTCGCTCAATCGTTCTTGAGTGAGATTATATTGGTCAATGAGTTTCTTAAATGTGAGGGCAATTTCAATGGCGTTGAGGTCTTCGCGTTGGATATTTTCAATCAATGCCATTTCGGTCAACTCGGTGTCGTTAACGGTGCGAATATAAGCTGGCACTGAAGTTAATCCAGCACGGAGAGCAGCACGATAACGACGTTCACCAGCGATGATTTGATAAGAATTAGGACCCATTTTGCGCAATGACAAAGGTTGGATAATGCCTAATTCCTTGATTGATGTTGCTAATTCATCAAGGGCGTCCTCATCAAAGGTAGTACGTGGTTGATCGGGGTTAGGAGATATTTGAGAGAGTTCAATATCGTTAATAGCCGATGAACCACGAGCAGGAACATCGTCCATTGAAATCAAGGAGTCAAGGCCTCGACCTAATGCATTGCGTTTAATTGCCATATTATGTGATAATTGATGGTTTTGATAAGTTGATTATGCATATTTTTTGTGCTTCGAGATAATCTCTTTAGCAAGCATGATATGGCTTGTTGCACCACGGCTTGAAGGATCGTAAAGGATTGCAGGAAGTCCATGGCTTGGAGCTTCACTAAGGCGAATGTTACGAGGAATAACAGTGTTGAATACCATGTCGCCAAAGTGTCCTTTTAACTCTTCGAAAATTTGGTTTGCCAATCTCAAACGAGCGTCATACATAGTCAAGAGAAAGCCTTCAATTTCGAGTGAAGGATTGAGTTTTGACTTGATGATGCGAATTGTGTTGAGCAATTTGCTGATGCCTTCGAGTGCAAAATATTCAGCTTGTACAGGAATAATCACAGAGTCTGCAGCAGTGAGTGCATTGACGGTGATTAGACCGAGTGAAGGAGAACAGTCGATGATGATATAATCGTAGTCATCTTTAATCGTGTTCAAAAGATTGGCTAACACTTTTTCGCGATTAGGTTTATTAACCAATTCGAGTTCGGCACCAGCAAGGTCAATACGAGAACCCACGAGGTCAAGACCTTCAACGCAAGTGGCTACTTGCGAACCTTTGATAGGGTAGTCATCAACGAGACATTCGTAGATTGATGAAGACATTGACTTGGGGTCGATACCATAGCCTGATGTTGCATTTGCTTGAGGGTCGGCGTCAATGATTAATACGCGCTTTCCTTCATTTGCAAGTGATGCTGATAGGTTTATAGTAGTGGTGGTTTTACCTACACCACCTTTTTGGTTTGCTATTGCAATGATTTTACTCATATTTTCAAATATATAGTTTTGCAATACAAAGTAATTATAAAAAATCTACAAGAGCATAATCTACAAATGTGAAAATGTAGATATTGTTGATAACTGACGATAATTGTTAATAACTACGATAGAGTTATGAATAGTATGATATTGACAAGTTGATTTTACTACGGTTTTAACAAAATTCAACGATAAAAATATGAAGTTGGACTGATGTTAGAATGGGAAATCTTTGCAGAAAAAGAGTATGTAATTTTTGTTAAAAGAGTGTGAGTGATTACTTTTGTAGAGTAAATATTGTAATTTGTATTAATGTAGTGTAGTTGTGTTGTGAAACTCAATTTAAATGTTTAACTTTGTGAAGAGAACTAAAACGTCCAATAAAAATCATGAATCACGTTCTTGACAGATTTGATCCTATTGCGCTCGAAGAGATGAGTGGAATAAAGTTGATGAATCGCACCGATACGAAATTTATTACTACGGTGGAGCGATTGGAAGATTTGTTGGTCAAAGCTCAATCACAATATTTTATACAAGAAATTAATGGTGAGAGAAATATGCCGTATTTTACGCGCTATTTTGATACTCCCGACTGTCTGATGTATGTGTCGCATCAGAATGGTAAGAAAACTCGTCAAAAGGTGAGGGTGCGTAGTTATGAAAGCACTGGATTAGCATTTATTGAGGTTAAAAATAAAAATAATCGAGGACGCACAAAGAAGAAACGCATATCGCTTGAAGATAAGGATATGCCATTTGAGTTGTATAATGATTTTTTAGGTCAACATTTGTCTTATAACCCTGAAATTTTGTTGCCTCAAATAGAAAATAAATTCAATCGCATTACACTTGTAAACAAAGACAAAACAGAGCGATTGACTATAGATACATCGCTACAACTTGATAACATGCTGACAGGAAATAAAATATTGCTTGATCGCTTGGTGATAATAGAGTTGAAACGAGATGGGAATGTATATTCCCCAATCCGAGACATAATGTGCGACTTACGTATTCAACCTCAAGGTTTCAGTAAGTATTGCATGGGTATGGCTTTAACCAATGAGTCGTTAAAACGAAATCGATTTAAGGAGCGACTAATGTTGCTTGAAAAAATGCAAATAATATAACTATTAAATAATAATTAAATGGAAGAATTTGAACAAATAATGACTGGAGATACAATTCAAGCAGTGCAGACAGCGATGGAAGGACTTGCATTTATGGGTACACCATTAGTGAATTTATCTGATTTTTGGTATTTGATTATTCGTTGCTTGTTTAACACGGCAATAGTGTGGTCGATTATCCATTTTTTGTATCATAAAAAGAGTCAACGACGCGACTATTATTTCACATTCATGCTCATCAGCTTGAGTATTTTCTTCTTGATTTATCTGCTTGGAAGTGTGAAAATTAAGATTGGTTTTGCGCTTGGGTTGTTTGCGATATTTGGCATAATACGCTATCGTACAGAGTCGATGCCAGTGCGCGAAATGACATATTTGTTTGTGATTATTGCCATTTCGGTTATAAATGCTCTTGCAGGTTCTGTAAGTTATTTGGAATTACTAGCAACTAATTTGATTTTTATGCTTGTAATATGGCTTTGTGAAGGAAATAAGTGGATTAAACATACATCATGCAAAACTGTACAATATGACAAAATCAATCTCATTACTCCCGAACGATACGATGAAATGGTAGAGGATTTGACAAAACGCCTTGGACTCAATATTGTAAAAGTAGAGGTGGGAGCAGTGGATTTTCTTCGAGATATGGCTGTGTTGAAGGTGTATTATAAGCCACAAAACGAAGAAGTGAATACTATTGATGACGTGATTAAACTAAGTCGAGAACAATGGGGACAAAAAGATTCATAATAACTGCGATTTTAGTGGGAACTATGGCTATGCCATCAATCGCTCAAGATAATATTTTAGAAAGCGATGAAATTAGTAGTTTTGGAGTGTGGACTTCGATAGGCGCAGAAAAGAAAATTACTAAAAAATGGGGTGTAGAACTTGAAGGAGAGTTTCGTACAGCCGATGAGTTAAATGAAGTATCGCGTTATTCAATAGGGATTTCTACTGACTACAAGATAAACTCGTGGCTAAAAGTTGATGCAGGTTATGTGTTTATGCGCGATTTCTCTCGAGAAGATAAATCGTTGAAGTGGAAAGAAGATGAGTTCACCGACGATGGAGCATTGGATTTCTCGAAATATGAATTGGATATTGAAGAGGAATATTGGAAAACTCGTCATCGTGTAAATGCATCATTAACAGGAAGTGTAAAATTAGGTAACTTCAAACTATCTTTACGAGAAAGAGTCCAATATACATTCCAAACTAAAAAAGTCATAACACAAACCGAATATGATGTAACAAAATACTCTGAAGAAGGTTGGGGGTGGTTCTATGGTGATAATCTTTGGCAAATTGATACAGAAAATCCTAAAGTAAAAGAAGATGAGAAGGGTGGAAAGCACTCATTTGTACTTCGTTCACGTCTTCAAGTGGAATATAATATAAAAGGAGTGCCATTTGAGCCATACGCATCTGTTGAAATGTATAATGATTTAGATGGTTTTGATATAAAGAAGATGCGTTATACTATCGGTGGCGATTATAAAATAAATAAGAAACATTCAGTGGGATTGTATTATCGTTATCAAGACTTTTTGGGAAGCGATGAGGGGGAAAGTACTCACATTCTTGGAGTAGGTTATAAATTTAAATTTTGATTTTTAACAGTAGTATAGTTAAGTGAATGAGCTGGCTTTATGTCGGCTCATTTCTTTTTATGAAAGAATTTATCTACCTTTGTAAAAATAATAAACTTGAATTATGGCAGAAAATAAACCACTGATATTAATAGTAAACGATGATGGCATCAATGCTCGTGGTGTGCATTACTTGGCTGATGCGGTGAAAGAGATGGGTGAGGTGTATATTGTAGCCCCCGATGCTGCTCAATCGGGACAATCTTCGGCAATGTCAATGAAATCACCATTGAGAATTACTCAATATCCCGAGCGTAATGGTATCAAAATCTTTTCGGTCAATGGAACACCTGTAGATTGTGTAAAACTTGCTCTTCACACCATTGTGCCACGCCGCCCCGACTTGTTGCTATCGGGTATTAATCACGGAAGTAATGCAGGTAATAATATTATTTATTCGGGTACTATGGGCGCAGTGCTCGAAACATGTATGCTCGGCATTCCATCAATAGGATACTCATATCTGAGTCATTCACCTGAGGCTGATTTTACAAATACTCTTCCATTTGTTCAATCAATTACTCGCAATGTAATTGAAAAGGGATTACCTAAAGACATTTGCTTGAATGTTAATTTCCCCAAAGGTGAAATCAAAGGGGCAAAGGTAGTGCGTGCTGCTCGTGGTTTTTGGACAGAGGAGTATACCGATTATCTTGATCCACAAGGCAAACCATTCTATATGCTTACCGGCAACTTTAAGAATGAAGAACCCGAAGCAGTGGATACCGATTATTATTGGCTTGACCGAGGTTATGCATCAATAGTTCCCGCTCGTCCCGACCAATCAGCTCTCGATATGATGATTGAAATCAATGATTTATTGAAATAATAAAAAGTAAGAACACAATAAAAGCAGTGGTAAGGTCACTGCTTTTTGTTTTCTATCAACGTTTTGTTTTTCTTTACGATAAAGTGAGTTGCATATCGATAATATCGAGTGATTGCCCAAATTTCTCTCCTACCTGTGAGAAATATGATACTTGCTTGAATCCGAGTGCTTCATGCATCTTTATGCTTGCTTCATTATTGGCAGTGATGCAAGCAATAAGTACTTTTTTATCGTCAGCTCTGCATTGAATAATAAGTTCGTGCATGAGTTTAGAACCTATTCCTTGTCGAAAATATTTGGGGGCAAGATACACAGTGGTTTCAAGAGTATTATGATATGCCGCACGTTTTTTCCATGGGTGAGCATAGCAATATCCAGCAATTTCGCCATCTTCCTCCCATACGAGAAAAGGACCATGAGCAAGAACCGATTCAATGCGATTACGCATATCGTCTTCGGTTAAGGGGTTTATCTCAAATGAGATTGTGGTATTGATAATGTAATCGTTGTAAATTTCGGTAATGCGTTTTATGTCGCGTTGTGTTACAAATCGTATCATGTGTGTATTATAATAGGTGTTTATGTATTATGAATTAATGATTTGTATTGTCCTTTTCCTTTTGTTGCTTTACCATATGCAATGGCGTGTGTAGGGCATATATGGTAGCAACGGAGGCATAATGCACAATTATCATGCCAATTAGGACGATTGTTGGTTATTACAATATTGTTGAGAGGACAAGTTTTCTCACATTTTCCACAAGCTGTACATTTATCGGTGGCGTGGAATGGTCGAGGTGACATGCAATATCGCTTAAAATAGGGATAAATGATGGCAGTTTTTGTCCATGGCCAATTGCCTCGCACTACATCGTCAACTATCTCGCATGAGGCAATCTTTTGTGCAATATCCTCAATACGAGTAATGGATTTTGCAATTTTTTGTTGCTCTATCTCTTTGCTGTCAACATCAAATCCCTTCATTAGAGTGTAGGTGTTGGGCATTTGAACTGAGAATGTGCTTTGTGGAGTCCAACCACGTTTTGAAATCATCTTGCGCCAATGTTTATGTCCATTCCCAATATTGTCGCCACAACTGCACACCATGTAGTGTGGAGTGTCGTTGTTAATCGTTAGTGATGCTTTCTTAATAAATTCGGCAACTACAGGAGGCACGCCCCATGAGTAAATGGGAAACACCCATATCACGCGCGACTGATTGCCCAAATCACACGAATATGATGTAGGCTTGGTTAACATCTCTCCACGCATCTCAATGATTTGTTCGTTGAGGTTATTGGCGAGGAGAGTTGTCACATGTCGGCTATTGCCTGTGCCTGAGAAACAAAAAATCATGTTTGATGATTAATGTATAGTTACTTGAGTTGCCCCAAAACCATATTCACGGAATGACGCATCTTGTGCTTGACAATGTGGGTATTTCTTTTTCAATTCTTGCAATAATGCTTGGCGCAATACTCCTTCGCCCTTGCCATGTATAAACACAATCTTTTGACCTTTGAACTTTAGATTGTCGGTCATTACACGATTAAACTCACGGAGTTGCACATTGAGCATGTCAGTATTTGATAGTCCAGCTGTAGTGTCGAGTAGTTCGTGAATGTGTAGGTCTACAACAATAGTTTGAGGGCGTAGAGCGGGAGTGCTTTGAGTTTTTTTATTTTCGTTTTTGAAATTTTTCTTTGCGTTCATTGCATCTTCAAGACCACGGCTATCAATAACCATTGAGCGCAACGGAATGTCGTTTTTTACAATATCAATGGCAATAACTGGAGTGTCGAAATAGACGCTTTTGTGGAAACAATGCAATTTGAAAAACTTGGTAGTGTCAAGGCGATACTCTACAGCAACAGGTGCTTTAAGAGCAAACTCTTTATCGCGCTTGAATGCAATATGTTGAATTGCAACACGGTCCATAGAAGGGAGATCTTGATGAGTAACCTCGCAAAGGAGTAATTGAGTGTTAGGTTCAACAATTCCAGCATGGCGAGTAACCCAACCCTCTTTGTCGGCACGTGTAAGATATGTGAAATAGAGGTAATAGTTTGAATCGTTTACGAGATAAGCATCGTAGGTTGTAGTGTTTAGGTGCTTTATCTCGGCAGGTTCGTATGCGAGTACGATGTTGAGGATATCTCCGGTTTCAGTTTCCTCAATTTCCTCAGGCTTTGGTGCTTTTGGTTGCTCTGGTACGAATGTTGGATCAATCGCTTTCTTCTCGGCTTGAGGTTTAGGTGCTGAAGCCATTGCTACAACTACACATTCGCGCAGCAATACAGGTGTTTCAAACCCATCGTCGTCAACATAAGCCATATTGCCATCAATTTTCACTATTTTACCGCCTCCTACTGAGTTCAGGTAGCGCACTGTATCTCCTACTTGAGCCATATCGTTATTTATATTTATTTTATAGTACAAAAATACTGCTTTTTTCATTAACTTTGCATCATAAAATTAAAGAATAAATGAGCAAAATTAAAGATATACGCATTGAAGAGTATAATTATCCTCTTCCCGATGAACGAATTGCAAAACATCCGTTGGAACAACGTGACCAATGCAAATTATTGGTGCGCAGTGCCGAAGGCGAAATTTCAGAACATATTTTCAGTGAATTACCTTCGTTGCTACCTGAAGATGCAATGCTCATTTATAATAATACTCGCGTAATTAATGCTCGCCTACGATTTCGCAAAAGTGAGGGTGGGGCATTGATTGAAATATTCTGTCTTGAGCCAGTAGCTCCAAGTGATTATGCTGTGAATTTTGCCAAAACTGATGAGTGCTCATGGTTGTGTTTTGTGGGAAATTCAAAACGTTGGAAACAAGGTGATTTATCGGCAGTAATCACAATTGATGGAGTTGATGTAACACTTTATGCAACACGTGTAAATAAAGAGGGTAACGCTTCGGTAGTCCGCTTTACATGGGATAACTCGGCATTCACGTTTGCTCAAATAATTGCAGCTGCAGGCGAAATTCCTATTCCTCCATATCTCAATCGCTCAACCGAAGATAGCGACAGCAAAGACTATCAAACGGTATATTCTCATATTGATGGTTCGGTTGCTGCTCCTACTGCTGGATTGCATTTTACGCCTGAAGTACTTGAAGAGGTGTCACAAAGGGGTATTCCTCGCCGTGAATTAACACTTCATGTGGGGGCTGGTACATTTCAACCTGTCAAGAGTGATAACATTGGCGAACACGAAATGCATAGCGAGTTTATTGCAGTGCCTAAAAAACTTATTGAAGAACTTGCCACTACAACTCGCCGAGTGTTTGCCGTGGGAACAACATCGGTGCGCACACTCGAAAGCCTGTATCATATAGGTTGCCTCATTGCACAAAATCAGTGGAGTGGAGAACTACCACAATGGTATCCATATAGCGACACTCACCCACATCTATCGGTAGCAGATTCGCTTAATGCCATATTGGAATATCTTAATAATTCTGGAAGTGAAACGCTTATTGCCTCAACGAGAGTAATTATTGCACCAGGGTATAAATATGAGATAGTAAAAGGAATCATTACCAACTTCCATCAACCACAATCTACACTTCTTTTACTTGTGTCGGCCTTTGTAGGAGGCGACTGGAAATCGATGTACGACTTCGCTCTCGCCAATGACTTCCGCTTCCTCAGCTACGGCGACGCTTCATTATTAATGTAAATACAACCGATACCATGGACGACGAATTAAACGAATATCTTGAATGTACTTGTGTGCGTTGCGATGATGGTATCTGTCGATGTAGTGAATATGAAAACGAATACGTCCAAGAACCTTCCGACGACGAAATAAACTACGATGAGTACATCGACAATCAAAACGATTGGGATTAAATAAAAATAAATCCTCATATTACCACTCGGCTAATCAATGTCGAGTGGTTTTTGTTTTAAGTATTGTGGGTTGTGGGGATATGGCAAAGATGTCAGTTATAGCAGACTTAGCAATTCAAAAGGAGTTAGTTATCGCATAATTTTTCCTCTTTCATCTTTCCTTTTTCAACCTTTCTTCACTTTATCTGGGTTCTTGGCGATGAATTCTTTCCAAGATTTGCACCCTTTTTCGACTTGAGGGCGTGATGATTCGTAGAAGTGGCACAATGCAGCTGCGAGTGCGTCGGTAGCGTCGAGTTGGGGCAAGAGGTTTTCGCGTGGAATGTCGAGTATGCGTCGTAACATTTCTTGCACTTGTTCTTTGCTTGCTGCTCCGTTGCCAGTTATAGCCATTTTAATTTTACGTGGTTCGTATTCGGCAATAGGAACATCGCGCGATAGTGCAGCTGCCATAGCCACACCTTGGGCGCGTCCAAGTTTAAGCATTGATTGAACATTTTTGCCAAAGAATGGAGCTTCAATAGCCATTTCATCGGGAAGATATTGCTCTACGAGCATTGATACTCGTTCGAAAATGCGTGATAGACGCAAATAATGACTCTCAAATTTATTCAATTCAATAACCCCCATGGCAATCATTGACGGCTTTTTACTTTTGACGCCAAGAATGCCATAACCCATCACATTTGTGCCAGGGTCAATGCCAATAATAATGTGGTCCCATTCTCGAAGGGTGTTGTTTGAAGTCATTAGATTATCTCCATATATGTTGAGAAGTGGAGCACACGTTCTCCCCAAAGTCGGGCAAGTTCTTCTTTAAGTTGAGCAGCCTCGGTGTTGTGCCATTTCTCTGCCTCACTATGAAATGATGCTTGTAACTGCACAGCATAGCTCACAGCCTCAGGATCAACTTGCATCATGATGCGCGAAAATATAGGTTGGCTGAAAAGTCCACACTCTAAAGCCTTGGGTATATATGTGGATTTAACCCATTGGATAAATGCGTCATTTACCGATGTGTGGACATGGAATGTTGTGTTGAGTAGTATCATAATAGAAGACATTTATAACCCAGACAAAATTCCTAATAATCCAGCAAAGAATCCGATATAAAGAGCACCAGATAGAATGTATGCTAACACATATATTACAGGAACGGATATCGCGAGACATATGCTTGAAATGCCCCAAATTTTGGCATAACGCGAATATGATTTTGCTGTGTCATAGTCGCATTTTTTCCACTTAGAGTCAATGCTTAGCGAATATATCAACCCAACGACACCAATAGGTAGAGGGAAACAGAGAAAAAATGTTAGCACAGTTGCTACGATAGATAGAGCTAAATGATCTTCGGGACGAGGTTCTGTGGGTTGAGGTTGTGAAAATTCAGGGCGTTGTGTGAATGGGGGTGGTGGAGGTGTGTTATTAGTAAATAGCACTCTCAATTCTGAAACTTCACAAGCTTTTTCCCATTCAGACATGCCTTCACACCACACTTGAGTATCAGGCGAGATATTTTTGAATTTTAATTGTTCAATAGTAAGAGGTCCTATTTGTAGCCCATTTTCGATGATGTAGTAATTCATATATTATTGTATTTTAGACGCTTCGCGGTCAATTCGTTGTTGTTTTATAAATCGGGGTATAAATTTCAGATGTCGAACGATAGTAGGAATTGTTCCGTAGTAATGACACATAATCTTGAATCGTTCCATAAGTGATGCTTTGCGATTGGCAGTTGTCAATCCCTCGCTTAGATAGTCGATAATAGTGTGGGGTATATACACGTTATTGCGTGAGCGTTTGAGGCAACGAATGCACCACTCATAGTCAGCAGAGAAACGATAACGTAGGTCGTAATGACTTGCAACTTTTCGTAGAGTAATAAATGCTTGATGGCATACCAACATTCCCTCGGCAAAGCTTTTGAACGAGAGCTCTTCGGGGGCTGTGAGGTGGCGGTTGCCGATACGTTTATGGTTAGCATTTACGAGTTGAGTTTGCCCATATACAATGCCAGGAAAATCGTGATTCATAATCACATTAGCAATCTTTTGAAGAGTGTCGGGAGTATGAAATGCATCTCCAGCATTGAGGAATATAAGGTATTCACCAGTAGCAATATCAATTGCTTTATTCATAGCATCATACAATCCTTTGTCGGCGCTTGAGACGATACGAGCATTAGGAATATCGGCACTTTGGGCGATTTCTACAGTATTATCCTTTGAAACGCCGTCCATAACGATGTATTCATACAACTTGCATGATTGTTCTTTAACGCTTGCAAGTGTAGCAGGAAGAGTTGATGCTGCGTTGTATGTTACAGTAATGATGCTGAATAGTGGTGCCATATATTCTTAAATGTTTATGACTACAAAAGTAATGATAATAATTGAGAATATGCTTTCCGACGAAAGGTTTTGTCGAAAAATGATTAATTTTGCACCCTCAAAACTCATTTTTCAATTATGTGGATTATTCTTGCAATAGCATCGGCATTATGCTTGGGGGTATATGATATTTTTAAGAAATTGTCGTTAAATGACAATAATGTGCTTTCGGTGTTATTTTTTAATACTCTATTTGGAGCATTATTTATGTCGCCTATCATTCTCCAATGCTTAATGAATGGGAGTGTTGGTCTTGGAGACATAGCCTTGGGGCATTTCCATATATTGATAAAATCGTTTATCGTGTTATCTTCGTGGCTATTTGGCTATTTTGGGCTAAAACATCTCCCTATAACTATAGCGGGTCCCATAAATGCTACTCGTCCGGTCATGGTGTTGATAGGGGCGATGTTGATATTTGGTGAGCAACTTAATTTCATGCAATGGGGTGGTGTAATTTTGGGAATTTCATCACTTTTCTTAATTAGTAGAATTGGGGGTAAAGAGGGATTTTCTATCACGAACAATCGCTGGTTGTGGTTGAGTTTTGGCGCAATGATAACTGGTGCAATAAGTGGATTGTATGATAAATATCTTCTGCGTCAATATGAACCGCTTGAAGTGCAAGCGTGGTATTCATTTTATCAGTGTGTGATAATGGGTATAACAATTGCGTTAATCAAAAGAGCAAAACGAGATACGACACCATTTCAATGGCGCTGGACTATTCCTTGCATCGCATTGTTTCTTACTGTTGCCGATATTGCCTATTTCTATTCCTTGTCGTTTGATGATTCAATGATATCGGTAGTGTCAATGATACGTCGAGGTAGTGTAATTGTTTCGTTTTTGTATGGAGTGTTTGCTCTACGAGAAAAACATGTGAAACTCAAAATCATTGATTTGTCAATATTGTTAGTGGGATTGATATTGTTGGTGTTAGGTAGCCAATAAGAAAATTATAAGATAATAAAAGTTATAGATTAAAAAGAGTCAATAAAAGATTGAATTTTTTTTGAAGTAGTACGAAAAAATCGTAAATTTGTGCCCATAAATATATAATCATTTCAATACATTTTTTATATGAAGCAAGATATGATTGTGATCCTTGATTTAGGTAGTCACAAAAATACAGTAGTAGCTCGCGCAATTCGTGCGCTTGGTGTTTACAGCGAAATTTATCCCCATGACATCACGGCAGATGAACTTAAAGCGTTGCCTAATGTTAAGGGGATTGTTATAAATGGAGGTCCTAATAATGTAATTGATGGAGTTGCTATCGATGTAAATCCAGAAATTTATGAACTAGGTATTCCTGTAATTGCAGCTGGTCACGATAAAGCATTGTGCGAAGTGAAACTTGCTCAATTCAACGACGACATCGAAGCAATTAAGGACGCAGTTAAGTCATTCGTGTTTGATGTATGTAAAGCTGAAGCCAACTGGAACATGACCAACTTCGTTAACGACCAAATTGAGCTCGTACGCCGTCAAGTAGGTGATCGTAAAGTGTTGCTCGCACTTTCAGGTGGTGTTGATAGTTCGGTTGTTGCTGCATTGTTGCTCAAAGCGATTGGCGACAACCTCGTGTGTGTGCATGTTAACCATGGTTTGATGCGTAAAGGCGAATCTGAAAATGTGGTTGAAGTATTCCGCAACCAACTTTGTGCTAATCTCATTTATGCCGATGTAACCGAACGCTTCCTTACTAAACTCGAAGGCGTTGAAGATCCTGAAGAAAAACGCAAAATCATCGGTGGCGAGTTTATCCGTGTATTCGAAGAAGAAGCACGCAAACTCGAAGGTATCGACTTCCTAGGTCAAGGTACTATCTACCCTGATATCGTAGAAAGTGGTACAAAAACTGCTAAGATGGTAAAATCACACCACAATGTGGGTGGTCTTCCTGAAGATATGCAATTCGAACTCGTTGAGCCATTGAAACAACTCTTCAAAGACGAAGTTCGTGCTTGTGGTCTTGAACTTGGCTTACCATACGAAATGGTATATCGTCAACCATTCCCAGGTCCAGGTCTTGGTGTTCGTTGCCTTGGTGCAATCACTCGCGATCGTCTTGAAGCAGTACGCGAATCTGATGCTATCCTTCGCGAAGAATTTGCTAACGCTGGTCTTGACAAAACAGTATGGCAATACTTTACAGTAGTTCCCGATTTCAAATCAGTAGGTGTACGTGACAATGCTCGTTCTTACGACTGGCCTGTAATTATTCGCGCCGTTAATACAGTTGACGCTATGACTGCTACTATCGAAGAAATTGATTGGGCTATATTGAAAAAAATCACAGATCGCATTCTCAAAGAAGTGCCTAATGTGAATCGTGTGTGCTACGATATGTCGCCAAAGCCATCGGCTACTATCGAGTGGGAATAACCCTAAAGTAAAAATTAAATACTGATATAGAGAAACACTCCCCTCGATAGAGTGGGGAGTGTTTTGTTTTTATTTAAAATAAACCATTAAAATCTTATTAATTATGACAACAACATTATTAGCTGTTATTATTATTGCAGTAATTGCGATTGTGCTTATTGCGATGTATTTTTCGTATAACAACAAGGAAATTGCACTTCGTAAGGAAGCTGAAGCTCAAAAGGGAAAAATTGAAAGTGTTCATGACAAAATGTGGAAGGTAATCAAACAAAAAGCGAATGTTACCGAGCAATATCGCGACATGTTTGAAAAAGTTTATCCCGATATTATTGCTGGTCGTTACTCGGGTGAGGGTGCGATGGCAATGAAGTGGATTCAAGAGGCTAATCCCGAAATTGATGCTACTCTTTATAAAGATGTGATGCAAGCAATCGAAATTCAACGCGAACATCTCCACAGTGCTCAAACTCGCATGCTCGATGTGATTCGAGAACGTGAGGCATTGATTGAATCTTATCCATCTCGTTGGTTTGTTTCTAATAAATCAGAAATTGAATATGAGGTAATCTCTTCAACACGTTCTAAGACTGTAATGGAAACAGGTCTTGATGACGATGTGGAAATTTTTGCAAAACGATAAGATACAACGTTAAGTGATAGTATTTTTATATCTTATTCCATTACTCTCGTGTATAGTATTGTTTGCCGTTAGTGGCAGTTACTATGAATGGGATGTATATGCATGGCTATTGGGTAGTTCTATGGCATTAACAGGGTTAATACATTGGCTCATGTATCGTTATCGAACTCGCTCAACAGAATATCTTGGGAGTTATATCTACTCAATACGTCATGATAATGCATGGGTTGAACGACAAGTATATATCGAGCGTGTGAGTGATGGAAAAGGAGGTTATCGAGAGAAAGAACGAGTACGTTATATTTCTCACCCCGAAGAATATCAATATTTTACAAGTATAGGAACTTCTTATTATTTTAGTAGAAGAGAATATAATGAGATACGGCATTTATGGGGCACTCCATGTCATCATGGACAAATCTGTGGTTCGCATATTGTAAATGGTGTAAGGTTTTATCAAACATATGAATATAGTGATTTTTTAAGTGATAAGCCAACAGATAATCCGTTTGAGAATAAATCGATATATCGCACGATGATTCCTGTAACAGAGGAGCATACTTATGTGAACAAAATAAAAAACTCTAACTCAATATTTCGTTTTGAGAATATTACAAGAGATAGAGCTACAGAATTAGGATTATGGGATTATCCCGATAATTATGGTCGTGATATGTCGCCAATTTTAGGATTAGATGTAGAGCCCTTTATTGATGAACAATATAGAATGCTCAATGCTTATTATGGAGCATTGCATGAAATAAGGTTATTTTTAATTTTCTTTGATTCGTCAGCGCACGGGGTTGAGATTGCAGAAAAACAGCGTGCTTATTGGAAAGGTGGCAACAAAAATGAGTTTGTTGTGTGCATAGGTATTAATAGAGGTGTTGTAGAATGGAGTCGTGCGTTTTGCTGGATGGACGAACCTGTATTGAATGTGAAAATAGAAGACTATTTGCGAACTAATCCTACTCTTGATTTAATGACATTGCACAGATGGATCCGTGAGCATCTTGGCGATTGGAAACGCAAGCAGTTTTCGGATTTTAAGTATATAAGAGTAGAGTTAAATGCTTTACAATATTGGTCATTATTTATTCTTACGATTGTGGCGAATGCTATAGCTGTATATTTGCTTATAGATGAAACTAATAAATCAAGTTGTGGCGAATATAATGAGAACTATAATAATTGTACTTATATAGAACCCGATACATCACTGAATATTGACTATTACAGATACAAATAAACAAAAACAGATGCGCCAATTTTGATTGGCGCATCTGTTGTATTTAGTGGACTGATAAATTATTTTACTGTGTAAGTAATTGTAGCAGTTTCTCCTTTATCTGCATCAGCATATGTAAATGCGAAATTTTCAGATTCAATAGAAACTTGGTCAGCAGAAGTTGTACCATCTGCATATTTCCACTCAACATCTACTGTGATAGTGTTTTTTGTGAAGTTCCAAATTTTACCTTTCTTAGGAGTTCCTGTAAATAATACAGCGCAATTATAAGTGTTTTTACCTTGTGCTGGAGTGAGTTTTGAAATCACATTTTTAGCAGCTGAAGGATTTGTCAAAGTAATTGCTCCTGAAAATTCAATTTGTCCGTGCATTTTACCACGAGCAGTTTCAATAGTGATAGGTTTGCCTTCAGCACCTTCAACTACCTCTTTAATCATACTTTCTTCGGGTTGTACTACGATTTGAGTACCTTCGGCAATACCGTCTTTTACTACTTTTTCTTCTTTTGTATTACCTTCGCTACTGCATGAAACAGCACCTAAAGTAAATGCGCCTATGGCAAGAGTGTATAATACTTTTTTCATTGTCAATGATTTTATGTTTTTATTTTATCTCAACAAAGATAACTATTTGTTGCCAAAAATCAACCTTTTTTGTTAATTTTGTGTCAATGAAACGAGTTTTTACATCATTGATAATTGTATTGTTGTGGCAATTAGTTGTTGTGGCACAAGTCGAGTTTGAAGGCAAATATGGCAAAGAGTTGAAACAATATCTTTGCGATAATTTTGCTCCACGAAATTATGTGTCATCAATTGTTGGTGAAGGTGGGGCATGGAGTATATTTGCTCAATGTGATGTAGATAATAATGGAATGATTATAGATCGGTATTCTCAAGTCAATTACGAATTATCCGCGAACCACACAACTGCGCCTCAAGGCATGGCGATAGACTATGTAATTAACCATATTTGGTGGGGAACTCGTGTTACCGACGCAATTAAATGGGATATGTATAATATGTTACCATGTAATAGTGAAGTCCCAACAAATAAGAACGACTATATGCCTGGAGTTGTTGTAAATGCGATATATGCAAATGGAGTGTGGTCAATGGGTTGGGGTAGTATTGAAGGGTATAAAGTAAATGTATATTCCCCACCACAAGGATATGAGGGCGATTTTGCTCGAATAATAATGTATATGGCAACGATTTATCCTGCTGATAGATGGAGTGGGCAAGGTGTGAATTTCTTTGCCGATGGTGCATATCCTACGCTTAATGGATATTCGCGGCAGTTACTTCTTCAATGGCATAATCTTGATCCAGTGAGTGATATAGAACGCACTCGTAATGATGTAATATCAATAATTCAAGGGAATCGCAATCCATTTGTCGATTACCCACAGTTAGTTGACTATATATGGGGCACGAAATCCTCCGAACCATATCAACCTCCAAAGGAGGATGAAGTATCGGAGAAAATACCATTGAAAGCAGTCTACTCATTGGCAGAAGAGAAAATATTTCTTATTTCTCCATATATTCCTAGTGATGCAAAATGGAGTATAAACAATGTTGAGGTGAAAAACGATTTTATAGAGACTAAATCATTGGGCATAGGTGTGCATGAATTGCGCTATGAGTCGGCAAAAATAAAAGGTAAACTCAAAATTAAGATTATTGAATGAAACAAGCGTGGCTGAAAATAATGTTATTGAGTATGCTAATGGCTTTTGTTGCGTCATGTGACGAAGGTGCAGAGCCAGTAGTTAAGGAGCGTCCATTGTTGAGCGCAACAACATTGAGCTTGGAAGTAGGCGATTCGGCTATATTACATGTGGCGAATGCCGATACTATATATATGGCTTCTACCAACGCACCTAATGTTGTGTCGGTGCGAATAGATGGTATAGATATAATTGTTAAAGCACTTACCGTAGGAGAGGCTAATATTAATATAAATGTAAATGGAGCAAGGCTCATGTGTGGCGTTGAGGTATATGAAAAAACTACCACCAAAGATGACTTTTCAACTGAATTAAATGATGATCGTTGTCGTTTTGTTTCTCCATCGTTGGCAATCTATTACGACACCCCTGGCACAATCTTTTCAATCGCGAATAATCAAATAATCGAAATACGCGACCTTTCAACAGGCGACCATGTGAAATTTGATATGGGTACAACCACACCCACTCAAGTCACACTCAATAACGCCTCATTAATAATCAATGGCACATCTATCAACCTAAAACACGCATCTTTAGAACACCACACCCCCGATGGCTCAATGTGGTTTTACCTCATCGACACAAACGACAACAGCATAATCTTAGTTGTGGCAAATTTGTAGGTGGGAATCTAAGAACGGTAAAAAAATGCTATGAGAGTAGTTTTGTTTTGAAAGTTTTTTATATCTTTGTCGGCGAACTCGAATGGTGGTGCCAATGATTGCTATATGCAACCGTGGCTGAGATTATACACATTGCACCAGTACAGATAATGCTGACGCTGGAAGTTTGGAGTCCTATTTAGGTACACATTGCCGTACCACTATTTTGAGTATTGTATAACAAAAAATAGTGGTATGAATCCTCAAAAAACTTATCCAATTGTTTTATCTATCGCCGGTTCTGATTCCTCGGGTGGAGCCGGAATACAAGCAGATATCAAAACGTTTTCGGCTCTTGGTGTATATGGCGCGACAGTAATAACGGCTATCACTGCACAAAACACCCAAGGTGTAAACTCTCAGTTTGCACTAAGCCCACAAATGGTTTATGAACAAATTATTGCTGTTGTTGACGACATTTCCCCTACTGTCGTTAAGATTGGGATGTTGTCAAATGTTGACATTATTGATGCCGTAGCCGAAGCCCTAAGCCAATATAATTTATCAATAATACTTGACCCGGTTATGGTGTCGAGCAGTGGTCATCGTCTTTTGTCCATTGAGGGACAAGAAGCATTAAAAAACAAATTGCTACCAATGTCGGCTCTTATAACTCCCAACATTCCCGAAATGGAAGCGCTCTCCCAAATGCCACTCACATCTTTCAAAGAAAAAGAGAAAGCTGCTCACTATCTTTTTGAGTGTGGGGCAAAGGCTATACTTCTTAAAGGTGGACACGAAGAGGGTGATATTAAAACAGATATCTTATATTCAATTTACGACGGAGAAATAAAAATTGACACTTTTTCCTCTGACACAATTTGCACTAAAAATATTCATGGCACAGGTTGCACACTATCGTCGGCTATCGCTGCATTTATAGCACGAGGATATCATTTGCCCCAAGCTATAGCTGAGGCCAAATGCTATGTTGCCGAAGCGATAAGAGCCGGAGCTGATATAAAAATTGGACATGGATTTGGACCAGTCAATCATGGATTTAACCCATTAAAAATGACAATAAATGATGATTGACAATTATAGATTACAATTTATAACTCATCATAATGCGAGATATTCCTATGTCGATTCGGCTCGCATTGCATTAGAAGGAGGTTGCCGATGGATACAACTTCGCATGAAAAATGTCAACGAACAATTGTTGGAGGAAACAGCCATCATCATCAAAAAGATGTGTAAACAATATGGAGCAACATTTATTATCGACGACAATGTCACCCTAACAAAGAAAATAAATGCAGATGGAGTGCACCTTGGAAAAAATGATATGCCCATTGCTGAAGCACGAAAAATGCTTGGCAACAAATACATCATAGGTGGCACAGTAAACTCTTTCGACGACATTTTACAACATTTGCAAGATGCTACCCCCGATTATTTCGGGTGTGGTCCATTTCGTTTCACCTCCACAAAAAAGAATCTTGCACCGATACTCGGCTACGAGGGATATAAATGTATAATGAATAAAATGAAAGAGCACGACATCAACATTCCTCTTGTAGCCATTGGTGGCATATGCAAAGATGATATTTCAGAATTACTAAATTGTGGAGTCAATGGCATAGCACTGAGCAGTAGTATACTCAATGCAAGTAATCCAACATTAGAAATCAAAGATGTAATCAATATAATTACTAATATAACAAAAAAACTAAGATTATGATTGAAAGAAACGTTTCAAAAGGCATTATTAGCACTTATTTCAACAAGTTAGAACGAAATTTAGATTTAGATGTAGCCATAGTTGGTGGAGGCCCATCGGGTATTGTTGCTGCCTATTACCTTGCCAAAACTGGATTAAAGGTAGCTCAATTTGACCGTAAACTTTCTCCTGGAGGTGGCATGTGGGGAGGAGCCATGATGTTCAATCAAATCGTGGTGCAAGAAGAAGCCATGCATATCATCAAAGATTTCGATATTAACTATGAGAAATACGATGACAACCTATATGTAATGGATTCGGTAGAAAGCACATCGGCATTACTATATAAAGCTGTTCACGCTGGAGCTACTATTTTTAACTGTTACTCAGTTGAAGATGTTATTTTCAAAAATGATGTTGTGAGTGGGGTAGTAGTGAATTGGACTCCTGTCTTAAGAGAAGGCATGCATGTTGACCCACTAAATATTATGGCAAAATGTGTGATTGACGGCACTGGGCATGATAGCGAAATGTGTCGCACTGTGGCTCGTAAAAACGGTATTCGCTTGGCGACTGATACAGGCGAGGTGATTGGCGAACGCTCGTTAGATGTAATTGCAGGAGAAGAAGAGGTGGTGAATGGCACTAAAGAGATTTATCCCGGACTATATGTGTGTGGTATGGCTGCTTCTGCAGTAAGTGGCACACCTCGCATGGGGCCAATTTTCGGAGGTATGCTCCTTTCGGGGAAAAAAGTTGCTGAACTTATCATCAATCGCCTCAAAGGATAATAGTGAATACACCGCTCAACATGAAACTTATTGCAATAACTCCACCTCATGCGATAGAAAATGAGGTGGTAGTTATTCCGCAATTGCTTGAAAAAGGTATCGACATTGTGCATCTTCGCAAACTTCAGTCTAAATTTGACGGCACTGATGTAATCAACTATTTACGCAAGATTTTATCAGCCCTAACGCCAGCCCAGCGACGTAGAATCATTATTCACGACTTTCCCATGTTATATGATGAATATTCATTGAAAGGGATTCATGTAAATAAAAATATTACAAGATTACCCGAAAGTTACAATGGATTTAAAACTCGTTCATGCCATTCTTTTGAAGAAATTGAGATATACAAGAATGAGTACGACTACTTATTCCTAAGTCCTATATTTGATAGTATATCCAAGCCAGGATATGAATCATCCTTTACCCACGAAACACTACAAAAAGCATCACTCAAGGGTATTATCAACGATAAAATCATCGCCTTGGGAGGTGTAACTTTTGATAAAATCCCCTACCTCCAATCCCTTAACTTCGGCGGAGTGGCAATGATAGGCGCAATTTTCAATAACACGAAATAAAAGTATGAAAAAACATCCTCGATGCTTGTTTGCACCGGGGGGTAAATAGGTTGTGATAAATTCTAGAATTTGTTTACTAGGAAGCGGTTTACGCCGTCGCGGATTTGTTATTTATAAAATGAATACAAAAAAAGTAGGGAGAAAATACAAAAAAGTGGGAAGAAAACTGCTAAAAGTAGGGAGAAAATAATTTCATTATTATCTGAAGATGGTAGATTAACAGCAGTGGGATTGTCAAAGATAATAGGAATAACTCCAAAGGCAATAGAAAAACACCTTGCACGATTGAAGACAGAGGGGATAATTGAAAGGATTGGACCAGATAAAGGAGGAATGTGGATTGTCAAAGATGTCGAGTCGAAATAAAAGTTTGTATATAAACAATAACGGCTCCCGCGAATTGTGGGAGCCGTTATTATTATAATAGTATAAAATTTCTATTATTTGTTTACTTGGAAGCGGTTTACACCGTCGCGGAGGAATGCAACTGTCTGTTGTGCAGCTGCGATACCTGCGTTGATGTTTGCTTCGGCTGTTTGCGCACCCATTTTCTTTGGAGTGAAGAATACGCGATCACCAAATTTAGCTTTTAACTCTTCTGCTGAATCAGGCTTGATGTCGGCAACATATTTAATGTCGGGGCGTTCTTCCATTGCTTTTGCAAGACCATCTTCGTCAATCACCTCTTTACGAGCTGTGTTGATGAGTACACCATTTTTAGGCATCAATTTCACGAGGTCGTAGCCAACCGATTTTTTAGTTTCGGCAGTAGCAGGGATGTGAAGTGAAACGAATTGGTTTGTGCTATAAAGTTCTTCAACAGAATGTACTGGGCGAACACCTGCTTCGGTGATAACTTCATCGGGGCAATAAGGGTCGAGTGCTGAAACTCCCATGCCAAAGCCTTTCGCGATACGAGCAACATTGCGACCAACTTGTCCGAATGCGTGGATACCGATTGATTTTTCTTTAAGCTCAGTACCTGATGTGCCGTTATACATGTTGCGAACTGCCATTACAGTCATACCAAATACCAATTCAGCAACAGCGTTTGAGTTTTGACCAGGAGTGTTTTGAGCTACAACGCCCTTAGCTTTTGAAGTTTCGAGGTCGATGTTGTCATAACCAGCACCAGCGCGAACTACGATTTTAAGTTGTTTTGCTGCATCGAGCACTTCTTTGTCGACAATGTCAGAACGGATAATCAATCCGTCGGCATCGGCAACAGCGTCGAGCAACTCTTGTTTTGAGCTATATTTTTCGAGAAGAACAAGTTCGTAACCTGCTTCATCGAGTACTTTGCGAATACCGTCAACAGCAACTGCTGCAAATGGTTTTTCGGTAGCTACTAATACTTTCATATTGGTTTTTATTAGTGTTTTGCTTCAAATTCTTTCATTGCTGCTACGAGAGCATCCACGCTTTCCATTGGGAGTGCGTTGTAGATTGATGCGCGGAAACCACCAACCGAACGGTGTCCTTTGATACCAACCATGCCTTTTGATGATGCGAAATCAACAAATTCTTTTTCGAGTTCAGCATATTCAGGTTTTATTACGAAACATACGTTCATGATTGAGCGGTCTTCAACAGCAGCTGTACCTTGGAACATTTTGCTTGAATCGATAGCATCGTAAAGTTTTGTAGCTTTTGCTACGTCCATCTTTTCGATTTCTTTCAAGCCACCGAGGCTCTTATAATATTTAAGAGTTTGCAATGCTGAGTAGATAGGCAACACTGGAGGAGTGTTAAACATTGAGCCTTTTTTGATGTGAGTGCGATAGTCGAGCATTGTAGGAATTGCACGTTCTACTTTGCCAAGAGCACTTTCTTTAACAATCGCGATAGTAACACCTGAAGGAGCGAGGTTCTTTTGTGCACCTGCATAGATGATGTCGTATTTTGACACATCAACAGGACGAGAGAAGATGTCGCTCGACATGTCGGCTACCAAAGGAACTGGAGAGTCGATATCTTTGCGCACTTCGGTACCGAAGATTGTGTTGTTGGTAGTGAAGTGGAAATAGTCAGCGTCGGCAGGGATAACGAAATCTTTTGGAATGTATGAGAAGTTAGCGTCTTTAGATGATGCAACTACATCAACGTCGCCAAAAAGTTTTGCTTCTTTGATTGCGTTAACAGCCCATGTGCCAGTTTCGAGATATGCGGCTTTCTTGTTCAAGATGTTGAAAGGCACCATGCAGAATTGCATGCTTGCGCCACCACCAAGGAAAAGAACATGATAGCCTTCGGGGATTTCGAGTAATTCTTTAATCATTTGTGCTGCTTCTTCGATAACAGCAGTAAATTCTTTGCTACGGTGTGAAACTTCAAGGAGAGACAAACCAGTATCGGCAAAGTTTAAGATTGCGTCAGCAGTATTCTTAATGGTATATTCGCTAAGAATAGATGGACCAGCATAAAAATTGTGCTTCTTCATTTTCAAATTTATTGTTAATGTTAGTTTATGGTGGCAAATTTAATAATTTTATATGGCATAAACTAACTTTATGAAAGAAAAAGCACCTGATTGTGGAAAAAATCTGCAATCGAGCGCTTCAAATTGTTGTTAATATTATGATTATTTTTTAGAGTTAATTAATTCGCCTACTTTGTCAAGAGGAATGTCTCCACTCATTGATATTATAGTGATTTTATCATCATCTACACTCATTAATAGGTATGTTATTTTCCCATCAGTTGAATATCCATATATTGAAACTTTTTCCCCTTTTTCATTTATACGAGCAAGTGTTTCAAGATTATAAGAGTCTGCAATTTTTTTTACATAATTTCTTATTGTGTATAAGAATTTTTTATTTTCACATTCTATAATTTCAATTGAATTGAGGTTGTCAGCAATAGTTCTAATTCCAGGGTTGCCAATCATGCCTGTGCCAAAATTTTTCAACATTGCACTTGAAATATAAACACTTGTTACGCCTTTATAGTTAGATATCGCTTCGAATGAGGGTGGAAATTTTTCTGCAATTGAAAATTCTTGTAATCTTGAGGCTAATTCATTGTATTGCTCTAAATCTATCATCTGAAGGGAATCAAATTGGAGTTTGTTCAATGAGTTTAACCCATATTTTTCAAATTCTTTCCAGTCAATATAAATTGTATCTTGACTTTTTATGGGATTTGTCGAGAAGATTATAGCAATGGCTATGAATAAATATTTAATCGTTTTCATTATATTATATTAGTTATAGTGTTGTTAACTTCGTGAATTGTATTTTCTGTTTGTTTTACCCCTTCTTGAGCAATTTTAAGCTTTTCAGAGAGTAGCATTAACGCTCTTTCGGTGTTTTCGTAGGCGAGTTGTTCGTCGCTTACATAATTGAGGTCGTTCTGCTTAACAATGTGTTGTCGTTTAGTTCTTTTCCTGTTTTTTTCTATTTTGGGAGCTATAGTTGTTTCAACTTTAGTAGGTACAGTAACCTTCAGTTTTTGATTTGAATTACTTTCGCTATCAATAGAATCTAAATTTTTTGCATCAGAAACTAATATTATCTCTTGATTAATTTGATTATTATTGGGCTTAAATATTTTTAGACCAATAGTAAAAAGGAGAATAACACAGGCGGTAGCTGAAATATATGTAAATGGCATAATCCATTTTCGACGATTAATTTGCTCGACTTTTTCAAGATTGTCAATGTGTGAGATTATTTGACTTTCAAGATTAACGGGTATGCTTAAATCGCAGTTGCAAGCAGCTTGAAGCGAGTTAAATAGCTGTCGGTCGGTTTCAAATTCTTTGGGGATTTCTGTCGCTGAAGCGAAAAAGTCGCACAACAACTTTTCTTGTTCGATGGAGGTTGTTCCATCATAGTAGGCTTCGAGCAAGCTCTTTATTTGATTGATGTCATATTTATTATTCATTGTTGTAAAGACTTTTTAATTAATACTATTGTTAAATAATTCTCTCATTCAGCGACGAGCTCTACTAAGTAGAGTCCTCACATTTACTCCCGTTAGCCCTGTTATCGATTCGATTTCATCAAGAGAATATTCATTGAATACGCGAAGCGTTAACACTTGCCGTTGCTGTTCGGGAAGTTTATTCATTAGTAAAGTTACTAACTGAAGAGATTCTCGATTGTCAGCTTGTTCGTTGCAATCATCTGCGATTAGGAGTGTGTCCTCGGTGACCTCATTAATAGGTAAAGTGTTACGTCTTAGTCGGTCGATGCAAATGCGTTTTACTGTGGTAACGCAAAAGGCCTCTGGGTTGTCAATGTTCGGTAGTTCGTCGCGTCGTTCCCATAATCGGGTAAAAGCCTCCTGTACTGCATCACTTGCATCATCGCTATTGCGAAGTATTGTTATTGCAATAGAATACATTCGCTGGTAGTGAGGTAGAAGGAGGTGCTTAAACGCACTTGAATCCATCTATTCTGTTAGTTCTTGATTTAGTTCCTTATCTTTTAATGCATCTTTTATGACATCTTTGCCGTTGATGTTAATTAGATTTTCTTTATTTAATAGTTCAATGTCGCCAATGAGATATACTACATAGCAATGTTCGTCGGATATGTGAGCAACAAATAGTTTAAGATTGTCGTCATTAGGTTGTATATACACATGAGCATCACCATCATCAATATTACTATATTTTACGACAAGCATATCATCGGTTTGGGAAATAGAATTTAGTGCCATTGTGATAGCATTTTTAGTTTCGTTAGATATGCTATCTGCTTTGTAAAGCATTAATTTCTCAACTTTTTCCTTTTTGAGTTCTGGCACTGAATCTCCTGAAAGTTTTATTGCAGGTGATTCTAATATGGAGTCACATTTGGCAATAAATTCGTCAATGCTTATCGCATAAGCAGAAATGTTATAAGAAATTGCTATAAAAGTCAGTATAAAAAATTTATTCAACATTGTTAGTGATATTAAATGATTTGTAAATTTGAAAATTCAACCGGTTTTGTAAGTAAGACGAGTGAATTTGAAATTTGTGACACCTATAGCGTAATATTTTTTCTGTTAGAAAAGTATGGTAATAAAATGATGATAGCCCGTTGCCGTTTGTGTTTGACGAATTTATTTCTTCCAGCGTTGGTCGTGGAGGGCTTTCATTTTAGTTTCAGAAGGGTTGTCGCAAGCATTCCATAGGGTTGTGCCATCGATTTCCTCGGGCATGAATTGTTGTTGCACAAAGTTGCCAGGATAGTTGTGGGAATATTTATAATCTTTGCCATATCCCATATCTTTCATGAGTTTGGTAGGTGCGTTGCGAAGATGTAATGGCACAGGAAGATTACCTGTTTGTTCAACAAGGTCTAACGCTTTATTTATAGCCATATAAGCAGAATTGCTTTTAGCCGATGTGGCAAGATATATGGTGCATTCAGCAAGAGGAATGCGACCTTCGGGCCAACCAATTTTGTGGATTGTATCAAATGTAGCATTGGCGAGGAGTAGGGCGTTAGGGTTGGCAAGACCGATGTCTTCCGATGCAAGAATTACCAAACGACGAGCGATAAATTCGGGATCTTCTCCACCTGCAATCATACGAGCGAGCCAATAAATCGCTGCATTTGGGTCGCTACCACGCACACTTTTAATAAATGCAGAGATAATGTCGTAGTGCATTTCGCCATTTTTGTCGTATGCTGCTGGGTTTTCTTGTAATCGTTCGGTAACAAGTTGGTCATTTATAAGCATCTCCTCGTTTTCGCCTGTTGACTTTTCAAGAAGATCAAGAATGTTGAGCAATTTACGAGCATCTCCTCCCGAAAAACGGAATAAAGCATCGGTGCTCTCTACTTTTACATTGCGCTTTATGAGAATTTCATCCGTAGTCAAAGCTCGATTAAGTAGTTGTTGTAATTCGGGAGCCTCAAGAGGTTTAAGTGTATACACTTGAGCGCGTGAGAGTAGGGGGCGAATTACTTCAAAAGAAGGGTTTTCGGTTGTGGCACCAATAAGAGTAACAATGCCACTTTCAACGGCACCTAATAGGCTGTCTTGCTGAGATTTGTTGAAACGATGAATTTCGTCAATAAACAAGATAGGGCGACCTTGCGAAAACATGCTTCGAGCATCGGCTTTGCATTGCTCAAGCACATCGCGCACCTCCTTCACTCCCGAATGAACTGCACTCAATGTGTAGAATGGTGATTTGGTAGTGTTGGCAATAATACGAGCAAGTGTGGTTTTTCCAACACCAGGAGGGCCCCAAAGAATGAACGACGATACATTGCCCGAGTCAATCATTCGGCGCAATATGCAATCCTTCCCAACAAGGTGATTTTGTCCTATGTAATCATCGAGCGATCGTGGACGTAGGCGCTCGGCAAGTGGTGCGTTCATAAAAATAAATCGAGTATACAAAATTAAATAGAATGCCTTAATTTTACAAGAATCGAGATGTAAAACTTTGAGAGAGGGCAAATCTTTTTGATAATATCAAAAATCAGTGTTAATTGTTTATAATAAGTGCCTGCTAAATTATGTGAATTCTCAGTTTTTTAATTAACTTTACACTCGCAAGTTATGTCTTGTTGATTTTGGACTAAAATATAGTGAAAATCAACAAAAAGATTTGTATGATGTTAAACAAAAAAGAGGGTTTCTTGTCAAATGAGAAAGAAAACCAAATAAAATGATAGTTTAACGCAATAGGTTTTAATTATGGAACAAGAAAATAAAGAATTACAAGAAGAAATAACTCCAAAACAAGCCGATGTAGTAATTGAACGTCATCGCACACCAAGTTCAAGAGAGACAATGCCAAGTCCAGGGCGAATGTTCAAACTTATTTTTGGCTTTGTAATGGCGGGTTTGTATATTTTGATGGGACTATGGATGTCGGGCTGGATTGATTTCGGCAAATATGGTTTTCCATTTGGATTTGATGGGACAGATTTTGAGTGGATAAAGCATGTGGTAGGAGCTGTGGTTATCCTTTATGGAGTATTCCGTGGATATCGTTACATCAAAGGTGATGATTATTACACTCGCTAAATGAATTAAACTAATATGAAGAATATAAAATTATATATATCAATTTTAGTGGTTGTACTATTGAGCTCATGTAATTCTGGAGCAAGAAAACCAGTTACTACTAGTACCTCGGGCACAATTACATTGATGTGTGATAATAGTTTTGAAAATATAATGCAACAAGAAATTGATGTATTTGAGTTTCAATACCCTAAAGCACATATTCTCGCTCGCTATTTGCCTCAGCGCGATGTGATTGACTCGTTGATGCAGTTGAAAACTCGTGCAATTGTGACAGCTCGCGACCTCACCGAAGCAGAGAAAAAAGAACTCAAAAAAAATAAACGAATAGTGAGATCAAAAATGATTGCTGTTGATGCGTTGGCATTGATTGTTAATCCCGAGAACACAATCGAAATGATTTCTCGCAAAGAAATTGGCGATATTCTTACAGGTAAATTGACCGAATGGAATGATGTTGAGCCAAGTAAAATGGGTGATATTCGTATTGTTTTTGACCACGAAAACTCAAGCACAGTGCAGTATATGCGCGACTCGTTGATGAATGGAGAACCATTTGGTCCTAATATTCATGCTCAAGGTTCAATAAAAGGAGTGTTTGAGGCTGTGAAGAAAAATAAAAATGCTATTGGTGTAATAGGTGTAAGTTGGATTACATCAGACATGCGTAGTGGAGAAGCATCGACACAAGACCTCGTGAATCAACTCAATGATGAAGGAGGCGTGAGCATGGCAGAGTTTGACAACTCAGTTAAGGTATTGAAAGTAATGGGCAATACTCGTGAAGCTTATAAGCCATATCAACAATATATTTACGATGGTCGTTACCCATTGTTCCGTCAAATATATATGATTATCGCAAGCGCTGGTGGATCGCTTGAACATGGTTTCTTCTCGTTTGTGACAAGTTTTAACGGTCAAAAACTTATCATGAAAACTGGAGTGATGCCAGCCGTAATGCATCCACAAATTGTGCAACTTGGAGAATAAAAAAGAAAAAACTAGTAAACTAAACAATATTAAATTTTACGCAAAATGAAAATTAAATTTTTGTTATCCCTATTTTTAGGATCGGCTTTGAGCATGTCGGCTCAAGGTTATTTGGATGGTGTAGAATACTATCGCGCAGATCAATTTAGTGCGGCAAAAACAATTTTGGAACGCACATTGAATAATGCTGATACAGATAAGGCTACATCATACTACTACTTAGGTCAAGTTGCAATTGAAGAAAATGACTTGGTAACAGCAAAGTCTTGCTTTGAAAATGGTATCGCTGCTGATGAAAAGAATCCTTACAACTATGTAGGTCTTGCAGCAATTGATTTGGCAAATGGTAATAAAAAAGCTGCTGATGAAAATGTGAAGAAAGCAAAAGGTCTTGCTAAAAAAGATGCTCAACTCTATGTTGATATCGCTCGCGTTTATTTCAATGCTGATGCAGTAGCATATGATAAAGATGTACAAAAAGTAATGAAAGATGCTTATAAATTTGGCAAAGAAGGACCTGCTTACTACATCTTCGTTGGTGACACTCTTGCAATGAACATTAAGAGCAATGCCGATGCGGGTAATGCAGCTACAGCTTATGATCAAGCTATTTATTATGCTCCTAATAGTGCAGTAGCATATGTTAAGTATTCTAACATGTACAAAAAAGTTACTCCACAATTCTCTATTGATAAATTGAAAGAGTATCTTTCTATCAATCCTAACTCTGCTCTTGCACAACGTGAACTTGCTGACCGTCTTTATGACGCAGGTCGTTGGACACAAGCTGTTGCTGCTTATGAAAAATGTATAAAAAACCCAAGTCACCTTGTAGAAGATGAAGAACGTTATGCAACTCTTCTTATGTCGGGTGAAAAATTCGAAGATGCATTCCAAGTAGCAAAAGGTGTTATCGGTCGCACTGAAACTCCTAACCAAATGTATCGCGTAATGATGCACTGTAAAAACAGCCTTGAAGACTATGCTGAAGCAGCTGTTTGGGCAGGAGAATTGATGAAATCAAAAGGTGTGTCTAAAATCATTGATGTTGACCACTTGACTTATGGCGCAATCCTTGAAGGTCTTGCAACTGTAGATACTGCAAATGCTGATGCTCACAATGAAGCTGCAATTGCTCAATATGACGAAGCATTGAAAGTAAACGACAAATGTTATGACGCTTACAAAAGCAAATCAAGTTTGTATAATAAAATTAAAGATCCTAAAAATGCAGTAGCTTCATTTGATGCGTTTATGGCAACTGGCGCAGCAAAAGCTGGAGACTATCATACTTATGCAGGTCGTCTTTTGAATTATGCAAACTATCTAGTAGAAACTGACACTGTAGCAGCTATGGAAACTTATAATAAAGCTGCAGAAGTAGCTACTGAAGCAGTAACTCGTTCAAATAGTCCTTATGCTCAAGAACGTAAAGCTATTATCTTGTTCTCTAAAAATCAAGGTGTAATTACTGCAGAAGTAGCTCAAGCTTACGAAAAAGTAGTTGAAATGCTAGATGTTAATCCTAATAACATTAAAGAAGATCCTGATACATATAAAACCGCATTGGGTATCATTGGTGACTACTATACAAAAGTAAGCGAAAATGAAAAAGCTCTAGCTGCTTACAAACGTTATTTGGAAGTTAATCCAAATCGTCAAGTCGTAATTGACCGTGTTAAATACCTTGAAGATCTCATCTCAAAAGGTGAAGCAAAATAAGGTAAAGACAAATAAATGAATTCGCGAGGTGTGTCAAGATAATTGATGCACCTCGTTTTTGTATAATCTCTATGGAATAGGAGAATACAAGAGTAAAGTAGAGTATTCCCAATATATTTTACGAGTACTATGAAAGTCTGTTGAGTAAATAGATTTGTCATTCCTTTATATATGTTTAGATACATAGAGAAAAGGATTAGTGTACGTATTGGACCTAATAATAAAATAAATGGGGTAAAAAGAGAGTATTAATTTTCAACAATCTCCATGTAGGAAATGAAAATCATTGTATACACGACAATAAAATCGCTCGATATTGTTCAAGAACACGAGCTTATTGATTAAGCCTCATAAACTTAGATCTATACAATATAAAGAAAGTTGGTGGAGTAATTAGTTGCTCTTAGAGCGACGTTGAGGCGTTGTAGATGGAGTACTTCGAAGCATATTTTCCATTTCAGGAGATACGTTGAATACGTCCATTGGAAATTTAGGACGAATAGATTCGTGCCACTTAAATCGAGGTAGATAGAAGAGTGATTTCTTTGCAAGATATAAGGGAGTAACAGTGCCGTTAGATTGTGACCATATTTTACACTGTTCAAGGTTTTGCTCGTTGAAATGAGCCTCTAAAAAACTACTTTCAAGATTTACTATTTTATTATATGTAGAATCGTTTTCAAGAGGGAGATAGATGGCCATTACATTGCCATTTATGTTTAATTTTTTGAGACTTTCGTTCTCAAATGTGGCGAACATTTCTTTTCCACTCAATTGGTTGTAAAACTCGCCCTCTACATGTTCTGATGCAAAACCAGTTTCGGGTAGTCGAGCCCAATCGGCTGTTGAGTCATTGAAATGTACCTCGATTACATTGCCAAGTATTTGGCGATGTCCACTCCAAAGCACTGGGAATTTATCCATAACCAAGAGTGAATCTTGTTGGCGGAATGTCATTGAGTCGCACACACCTTGTATATCGCTACGATATATTCGCACTCGAGGATTTACTACGATGAAATGAGTTGTGTCGAGAGTTGTAGTAGAGATAGAATCTTTGGGATTTAACACGATTTCTTTAATTATTCGATATCCTCGAATAGTGTCACCATGCATGTAAAGTGTATCCCCTTTGGAATATTCCATAGCAAGAGCATGACCAGTAACGAATGCACTATCAATAACCTCGTTATAGTAACCGTAGTCCCCTTTAAGTTTGCTGAGTTTTTCATTGTCGGTAAGAACCATATTCCCATATGCCTCGCCATAACCATTGGCGCGATCATAGAATAGAGTATCCCCTTCGAGGGTTTTGTTATCTTTGGTCCTTATCGATGAATGGTCATATAGATTGGCAATTTGAGTGTTTGTATTATAATCCCCATTGCTAGTGTATATTGTGCCGTCTTTGTTTGTAATCGTTGATTCGCTCATTAGACGAGCCACCTTCGTAACTGTATTATAATCGGCATTATATGTGTTGATTGTATTGCCATCGCTCATGATAACAGCATCGCTATCAATATTTGCAATTTTAGTAAATGTGCTATAATGAAGCGATTCTGTAAAGATTTCACTTTTTTTATTGTCCTTTGAATTGCTACACAAATATACGTTGCTATAGAAATTGGCAAGTTTAGTAGCGGGAGAATAGTCACCTTCAATTGATTCAAGTCTATTTTGTTTGTCGGTCAATACTCCACCAGTAGTATAAAAACCAATCTCTTCGATTAAATCGTATTCAAAGATGTCTGTTTCAAGTTTTACATCGTGATTAATGAGTTTAACGGTGTTTCCGTCATATGCATATAAGATAGCATGTTCTTCATCACCAAGATAATTGAGTGAATCGGCATAGATGTAGAGGGTGTCGCCACTCCACATATGAATGTTGCCGTATGCGTTAAACGAATTCTCTTGATCAAAGAAATAAGCGCTATCGCACGACATATACATGTTACCATGGCGAAATTTTACTTGTCTTTGATTTCCATATAGGGAGATGTAATCGGTGTTGTTGTGTTTTACCATAGAATCGGCTTCCTCAAGAAAAACTTTACTTGTATTGCTATGATCCATTGACTCAATGGCTGGTTTTACAATAGTTTTTATTGAAGTCGTTTTTTTTGTATTGGTTGCGCTTATTGCAATTGAAGGAACAATACAAATTAAAGCACACAAAGCCATCAAAATTGATAGCTTTAAATTCTTGGTAAAACAACGAGAAGGCATTGTGACTTATTTAGTTTTAAGCCAATTGTGTTCAAATTGACAATTGTTCCATCCATCCTCAATACGAATGTATGTGTCGTCAATTTTTTTGTTAATCCATTCGCTGATGATTTTAGACTTAGTCGATGCCTCATACATTGATTTGATGAGCTGATAGTCGTCAGAAAGGTTTGCTTTGTGACCCTCAATGCGATTAGTGAGTTTTACAATTGCAACAACATCACGATTGAGCTTTTGGTCTTTCATAATGAATGGCATAGAGATTTCACCTGCATTAAGTTTATTTACCTCGCGTGCAATTTCTTGAGTAAGTTGCGACATTTCAAAACGAATAGTTCCTGTTTCGCTGTTAACCATAACCCCCTTGCTATTGCGAGTATCTTTATCTTGTGAGATTACGGGAGCTGCATCTTCAAAAGTAAATTTCTTGTCAAGAATATCGGCACGCACTGAATCAAGACGCTCAATAGCGGCTGTTAAATCCTTATCAGAAACTTTTGGGCGAAGCAAAATATGACGAGTGTTGATGCGGTCGCCACGTTTTTCTATGAGTTGAATAATGTGATATCCATATTGAGTCTCAACGATTTTTGATACTTTTTTAGGATCGTTGAGGTTGAATGCAACTGCAGCGTATTCGGGTTCAAGGTGTCCACGGCCCATAAAACCAATTTCTCCCCCGCGAACACTACTACCATCTTCGGAGTAGAGGATAGCCAATGTAGAGAATTCACTTTCTCCACTTGTAATGCGATTAGAATAATCGCGAAGACGAGCTTTTACATCTTCAATCTCTTGTAGAGGGATAATTGGATTGAGTGTTATTATCTGCACCTCTACTTGCATTGGAACGAAAGGAATACTATCGGCGTGCAAGTTTGAGAAATATTTTCTTACGTCAGATGGAGTAGTTTTTAGATTCTTAGTAAGTGATGCTTGAACTTGTTGTATGCGAGATTGGTTTTTCCATAACTCAGTCATCTCTTCTCGCATTTCTGGAATTGTTTTGCGGAAATATTGTTCTACTTTCTCCTTTGAACCAAGGTTGGCAATGTAAGAGTTTAATCTACTGTCAACTTGTTGTTGAATCATTGAGTTTTGTACCTCTATCGTGTCAAGGTCAGCTTGATGAAGAAATAATTTTTCAATGGCAATTTTCTCAGGTATTACGCAATAAGGATCGCCTTTTATAGGAATACGTTCATATTGCATTTGTTGATACATTGCTTCAATTTCTGATTTGTATATAAGTTGGTCGCCTACAACCCATGCTACCTCTTCGGCAATATTGTTTTGTGCCGACATTGCAACCGTTGCAAAGATTGATAGCAAAATGCTTAGTGTGAGAGATTTTATATTCACGATGTTTGTCTTTTCTTGTTTTATTCTACAAAGTTAACCTATCTTTTTGAATTTATTATTCAATGATGACACTTAATTTGGATTTTTCGCTTTTTTTGGCATTATATCATTCATTTTTAAGTTTTATATCATAATAGATATACAAAAAACTCCCCTTCAATAATGAAGAGGAGTTTTTTGTATAAAGTAGACTAAATGCTACTACTATTTGAGTTTGCTAAGTTCTTTTGTTTTGATTTTTACTGGATATTTGGCTTTGAGTCTTTCAATCCATTCTTTTTCAAGAACTGCTTGATAGTCAGATGTTACTTGACCTCTTACATCGGCAGCCTCTTCAGGAGAAGTGATGATTTTGCCCATAAAACCAAAGTATGATTTCCATTTATTCTTTTCGTTAGATGGTTTTTCGCAACCAAATGCAATGTGGTCAACAATTGCGTTTTCGCCTTTTGCTGCGATTACGCGTTCAACGCGAATATCTTTGCGAGTGAATTTTTGACGTAATACATTAGCAACTGAGTCAACTGAAATTTCTTGACCTTCGAGAAATGTTTTAGCTTCGTTCATGATTGAATCGTTAGTAGCAAATACAATGAACCCTTTATATTTTGGAGCAGTCCAGTTATCGTATTTTGCTCGATTTGCTTGGAAATATTTATCAAGACCTTCTTTATCTTTTGCAGCTTTTTCCCATACATTGCGATTGCTTACTTCAAATAAAAGAATGCCATCACGATACTCGTTAACGAGGTTGCGGAATTCAGGATAGTATTCTTCAAGATGGCGATTTTCGTAGTCAACGCCACAACCATTAAGTTCGGTTGTAATATAGCTATTGATTTGTCCTTTACCATATGCAACATTTGTTTCTAATGATTTAGGAAGAACTTTAAAAATCTTTTTAGCAGGGATTTTTTCATCACCAACTTTAATAATAGCGAGGTCGCTATCAATGTATTTTGCAATGAATGTAGAGTCGTATGCACCATGTTTGTCGAGCGCTTTGAAGATTTTATCAACATTCTTTTGAATGATTGTTGCATTGTGTTTAACCTTCATTTTCTCTGCAAATTCTTTTTGGGGAAGTAAACCACGCTCGTCATTGTTAATAACCATTTGGATATTAGGTTTGCATTCTTCGTATGAACCTACTCCTTTGCTATCAATGCGATAGATGATGTGCCAACCAAATTGAGTTTGTACTGGCTTTGACATTTCACCGTCGTTAAGTGCAAATGTTGCTACTTCAAATTCAGGAACCATTTGTCCAGAACCAAACCAACCAAGTTCACCACCTTTTTGACGAGAACCACATTCCGATTCAGTACTTGCAATTTCGCTGAAAGCTGTGCTTAATTCAGACGCAGATTTGCTTGCAAGAATATTGTAGATTGAGTCAATTTGTGCTTTTGCCAATTCTGCATCAGCGGGAGATTTGCCATGTGTGAGTTTGAGAATGTGTTTTGCATTAACTTGACCTTTAGATGGGCGACGATCGTTAACCAAAATAATATGGAATCCAGCAAATGTTTCAATTACATCAGAGATATCACCCGCTTTTGTATCCCAAGCAGCCTTTTCAAAAGAATATGGCCAACGATTAGCAACAAGCCAACCCATATTACCACCACGTTGTGAAGTTGAACGGTCGGTAGAATGTTTTGCAGCTAATTCTTCAAAAGTAGCATTACCTACTTTAATCTCGTTTTTAATGCTATCGAGAGTTGCTTTGCTGCGTTTGTTGACTGTTGGATCTTCTGAAATGTGAATCATGATGTGACTCACATTAACTTCTTCATGCATACGAGCATATGCTTCGTCGATAAGACGATTCATAATAGTCTTGTCTTCAAGATATGGAGTTGCAAGTTCGTTGCGATGCCCTTTGAATTCGTTGATAAAAGAAGCAGTCGTATCAATGCCTGCAGCTTCAGCATCAGCAACTTTGAGTTTGTATGTTACAAACATATCAACATACTCGTCGATAGATTGTTTTTGTACTTGTTGTGAATTGTTTTTGTTGTAGAGGTATTCAAATTCACTCATTTTGACATCTTTACCATTGACTTTCATCAATACAGGGTCGTCATTTTTTGCAGAAGCGCAAAAGATTGTAGCGGCAATGAGTGCTAATGATGCGAAACGTTTGTCCATTGTTTATTAGTTTATTGTTAAAATGCAACTATGTTGCGATTACATTATTACATAAATATATAGAGATATAACGCAACCATTAATGGTTTTATTATATCTCTATAGTGTATTTAAGATTATTTTGCCAAAACTTTGTGGATCACGAAAAGGATAGTTGTGTTAAGGCTTTCAATTAGTCATATTATTGAGGTGTACTGTAGTTAGGAGCTTCACTTGTGATTGCAACATCGTGAGGGTGGCTTTCTGCTACACCAGCATTGGTAATGCGAGTGAATTTAGCCAAGTGAAGTTTTTCAATGTTTTCAGCACCGCAGTAACCCATACCTGCACGTAGGCCACCAAGCATTTGGTATACAACTTCGTAAAGTAGACCTTTGTAAGGAACGCGAGCTGCAATACCTTCAGGAACGAGTTTTTTAGCATCGCTTTCGTTAGCTTGGAAGTAACGGTCTTTTGACCCTTTTTCCATTGCTTCGAGTGAACCCATGCCACGATATGCTTTGAACTTACGACCATTGTAGATAATTGTGCTACCTGGCGATTCTTCAACACCAGCAAGCATACCACCGAGCATTACTGAGTAAGCTCCAGCAGCAAGAGCTTTAACGATATCGCCTGAGTAACGAATACCACCATCGGCAATCAAGGGGACACCTGTGCCTTCAAGAGCTTTTGCTACATCATAAACTGCGCTCAATTGAGGAACGCCTACGCCAGCAATTACGCGAGTTGTACAGATTGAACCAGGACCAATACCAACTTTTACTCCGTCAGCGCCATTTTCTACGAGGAATTTAGCAGCTTCACCCGTTGCGATATTACCTACAACAACGTCGATGTATGGATATTTTTCCTTGATTGCTTTCAATACACCGATAACACCTTTTGAGTGTCCGTGAGCAGTGTCGATTACGATTGCATCAACACCAGCATTAACAAGTGCGTCAACGCGATCCATGCTATCGCCTGTAACACCTACGCCAGCAGCTACGCGAAGGCGACCGAGAGAGTCTTTACATGCGTTAGGTTTATCTTTTGCTTTTGTAATGTCTTTATATGTTACAAGACCAATCAAGTGATTTTCGCTATCAACCACTGGGAGTTTCTCAATCTTGTGCTGTTGAAGAATTTCGGCTGCTTCTTCAAGATTTGTAGATTGGGTAGTAGTAACAATATTTTCAGATGTCATAACTTCGTCAACAAGACGATTTACATCGTGTTCAAAACGTAAGTCGCGATTTGTTACGATTCCTACGAGCTTATTGTTGTCGTCAACCACAGGAATACCTCCAATATGATATTCTTTCATCATGCTGAGAGCATCAGCAACGGTGCTACCACATTTGATTGTAACAGGGTCATAAATCATACCATTTTCTGCGCGTTTTACCGCATGTACTTGACGAGCTTGTTCAGCAATAGTCATGTTTTTGTGAATTACTCCAATACCACCTTCGCGAGCAATTGCGATAGCCAATTGCGCTTCAGTTACAGTGTCCATGGCAGCCGATACCAAAGGCACATTTAGTGTAATGTTGCGAGAAAACTTTGTTTGAAGATTGACACAGCGAGGAAGAACTTCCGAATAAGCTGGGATTAAGAGGACATCATCAAAAGTGAGTCCGTCCATTTTTACACGATCTGCAATAAATGACATATAAACGATGTTTAGATTTTATTGCACGCAAAGTTAAGCATATTTGAGCAAATAGCAAACAAATTACAACAAAAATAGGGCTATCTCCGCTAAAAAATGTGTTTTTTTGTGATGATTTATTACTTGTTTGAGATTTCGTTAGTGCAAGTTTTTTCAATCATATTAAAAGCTTTGATTATTGCCACGAAAATGCCTATAAAAATAAATGTTGCCATAATGCATAAAGTTTTAAGTGTTATTATTTCGTTTATGATGCAAAGATAAAGACCGACATGGGCGAGAATATGGCACATCAAAACTAATAAATATAAAAATGGCAAAATTTCGATTACATATAAAAAGAGTTGCACCAAAATAGATAGATTTGTCACAACTCATTATGTGTTCCTATAAGTAGTGCTATTTTAGTATTGCATCGGCAAGTGCTTTTAGTGCAGTGTAATCACCTTCCTTTATGGTAGAGCGAATAGTAACAATTGAATTAATAATGTTAAGTTCTTTCATTTTGCAGAGCATTTCTTTCATTACCCGACCCGCTGATGGTGCCCAAGAACCATTCTCAATGATTCCAACACGTCGCCTTTGATATGCTTTTAGTTTAAGATGATGAAGAAAATCATACATAGGAGGGAACACATCACCATCATATGAAGATGCAGCTACAATCATTCTACTAAAATAGAATGCGTTTTCTACGGCTTTTGATATGTCGTCGCGACTTAAATCTGTGATTACAATCTTTTTCGCACCATTCTCTTTTAATATTTCTGCTATTTTTAGAGCAGTCGCTTTAGTGCCTCCATGAATAGACGCGTATGCAATAAAAACGCCATCTGATTCAGCCTCATATTTACTCCATGTGTCGTAGAAATTTATGTAGTATTCAAGATTTCCTGAAAGGATAGGTCCATGAAGAGGGCAAATGTGTTTTATGTTGAGTGAAGAGATTTTTTTGAGAAATGCTTGTACGGGAATACCATACTTGCCACAGATGTTGAAATAATATCTACGAGCCTCACTCACCCAATCTTCGTCGTAGCATAATGCTCCAAATTTTCCAAAAGCATCGGCTGTAAACATTACTTTGTCGGTGCTATCGTATGTAATCATAACCTCGGGCCAATGCACCATTGGGGCCATAAAGAATTGTAATGAACGACTTCCAAGAGATAACTTTTCGTATTCATTTACTGCGATTGTGCGACCATTGAAATCTATATTTTCAAAAAATTGAGGTAGCATTGCAATAGCCTTTGTTGTGGCAACGATTTTCAAATTGGGGTATATTGAGAGCACCATTGCGATATTTCCCGCGTGGTCGGGTTCCATATGGTGCACAACGAGATAGTCGGGAATGCGACCATTGAGAGCATTTCTAAGATTTGTCCACCATTCATCGCACATACGACGGTCAACGGTATCCATAATTGCAACTTTTTTATCTAGAATAAGATATGAGTTGTAAGAAATCCCATTAGGAATGATATACTGACTCTCAAACAAGTCGAGCATAGTATCATCAACACCGATATATTTAATTGAAGGAGTAATATTTTTATTCATAGTTGTAGTTTATTAGACTATAACAAATATCCCCACAAAAAGTATTTGCGGGGATATCATTTTGTTATTGAATATCTAATATTATATCAAGTTCTTTGGTTTGGTTGCTTGGAATTCTTTGAGATATGATGGTGTTGAGTAAGCAAGGTCGAGGAATTGTTTTTGAGAGTATGCACGTTCAGCGAGGGCTATCATATCTACTGCTAATGGAGAAATGTCGGCAATGAAGCGAGAACCGGGGTGTGATTCAAGAAGCTCGCGAGCTTTGTCGCTACCATTTCCAAAGAAAATCATTTTTTCTCCCTTGTCGAGCCACTCGTGATAAGAGGTTTCATCGAGAATAAGTGGTGTGGGAGCAAGGCGTGATTCAAGAGCAATGTCGTAAACAGCAGTATAAACTTCCATGCGACGAGCATCGATCATAGGTACAAAGAGAGATTCTGAATCAATATCGTGGTTGAACATTACTGAAACAGCCATAATTTGCAATGTGTCGATGCCGATAAGAGGAATGTTAAGTGCATAAGCGAGTCCTTTTGCTTCGGAAAGCCCAATGCGAAGTCCAGTATAGCTTCCTGGACCGATACTCACAGCCACGGCATCGAGGGTCAATTCTTTATCACGAATATAGTCGAGACACGCTTTAATATAACCACTTAGTAGAGCTGCGTGATTCTGACCTTGAAAGTCCTCGTAGTGCGTTAAAATCATTCCTTCGGCTGTTACTGCAACCGAACAAACATTGGTAGATGTTTCAATATTTAATATTACTGCCATTTTTTTTAGATATTTTCGCTACAAATTTACGCATTTTCTTAACTTTGCAAAAATAAACTAATAAAATACCATTATAATGCTATTATCAATGACGGGATTTGGCAAGTCGGTTGTCGAAATTCCCAATAAAAAAATCACAGTAGAAATAAAGTCACTCAACAGCAAACAACTTGATATGACTGCGCGAGTGCCTGCTGCATATCGTGAAAAAGAACTTGAATTACGCAATCGTATTGCTCATCGTCTTGAACGAGGCAAGGTGGATTTAAGTGTGCATGTTGAAACTATTGTAAGTGATACAGCAGCAACTCTTAACATCCCCTTGATGGCACAATATAAACAACAGGTAGAAAAGATGTCTAATGAACTATCAATCCCTATGCCTGAGGATTGGTATAGTGTGTTGTTGCGTATGCCAGAAGTGATGAAAGCCGAGACTTCAACATCATTAACCGAAGATGAGGCTGAAGCACTTTTTAAGGCTGTTGATGAAGCTGTGGAGGGATTGATGCAATTCCGTCGTGAGGAGGGTAAAAAACTTGAAGAGTTTTTTGCTCAACGCATAAATAATATTCGTGAACGATTGTCAGAAGTGCCACAATATGAGGGCGAACGAGTAGCAAAAATTCGCAATCGTATTGAGGAAGGTTTGGCAAAACTCAAAGAGATTGATTTTGATAAAGGTCGTCTTGAACAAGAGATGATTTTCTATATTGAGAAATTAGATATTAATGAAGAAAAGCAACGTCTCACTCAGCATCTTGATTATTTCATTGAAACGATGAATGATGCACAAGGTCAAGGGAAGAAACTTGGGTTTATTTCACAAGAAATGGGTCGCGAAATAAACACACTTGGTTCAAAAAGTAATCATGCTGAGATGCAAAAGATAGTGGTGAGAATGAAAGATGAACTTGAGCAAATCAAGGAACAGGTGCTTAACGTAATGTAATAACTATGGCTGGAAAAATCATTATCATATCAGCTCCATCGGGTTGTGGAAAATCAACCATTATAAACGCAATTCTTGCTGAAGGTAAAATTGATATGCAATTTTCGGTGTCGGCAACCAATCGTTCTCCTCGAGAAGGTGAACAACATGGTGTGAATTATTTCTTCCTTAACGACGATGAATTTCAAAAGGCAATTGCCGAAGATGCATTTGTAGAATACGAAGAGGTGTATCCTGGTCGCTATTATGGCACATTGAAAAGTGAAGTAGTACGCATTTGCGAAGCTGGTCATAACGTAATACTTGATATTGATGTGAAAGGTGGCGTGAACGTGAAAAAACTCTATGGCGAACAATCTCGAAGCATTTTTATTATGCCTCCAAGCGTAGAAGAATTACAACGTCGTCTTGAAGGTCGTGGAACTGATAGCGCTGAAGTTATTGCAGAGCGTGTAGGTAAGGCTGAATTTGAAATCGGATTTGCCAAAGATTATGATTTTCAAGTAGTGAATGATGACTTGGCAACAGCAATCTCACAAACAGCTTCTTTGATAGAGGAGTTTGTAAAGTAAAAAAGCTTCAATTTAGGTAAAATTTATATGAAGAAAGTGGTGGGCATATTTGGAGGGTCTTTCAACCCTGTGCATCGGGGACATATTATGCTTGCCCAATACCTAAGCCAACATTCGCACCTTGATGAAGTGTGGCTCACTCTCTCTCCACAAAATCCATTAAAACAGTCGAAAGAATTGCTCGATGATACACATCGATTGGCGATGCTCAATCTTGCAGTTGAAGGAATTGATGGGGTTGAGGTGTGTGATATTGAACTATCAATGCCTCGACCATCATATACAATAAACACACTTGAAACATTGTCAAAGAAATATCCACAATATCAATTTAATATAGTGATAGGTGGTGATAATTGGAACCTATTTGACCGTTGGCGTGATTATCGTCGCATTATTGATGAATATGGGGTAGTAGTGTATCCTCGTCCAGGCTATGAATTGAACCCAGTAAATGATAAAAATGTTGAGATAGTATCAGCTCCACTTGCCGATGTGTCGAGTACTGAAATTCGTCAAGCAATTGCAGAGGGGAACAATGTAGAGAATTTATTACCACAACCTGTGTGGGAATATATAAAAGCAAACAATCTATATAAATAATCAATATGGAATCAACAACACTAAATAATAACACATTGGCGTTTATCGCATTGTGTAATGAATATTGTATGGCAGTAGAGAATGCTCGCGAAAGCGAACGAGCAGAATTTATTGCTGAGATGGTGCGTCTATTACCTCGTATATATATTGCTGCCAATGATTTGCGAGTTGAGGAACTTGGAGAAGATGAAGATGCATATCTTGAAAGTGTGCTCGATGAGGACTATTATGAGTCGGCTCGTCGTAATATCGAGACATTGTTGGGCGCTGATGATATGTATCTTGAAGTATTTGAAGAGGATATGAAATATTCCGACACTCCTATTGCTGCAAGTATCTCAGAGAGCCTTGCCGATCTATTTCAGGTGTTATATAATTTTGTAGAAACAATAAAGGAGGCTCCTCAAGAGATGATGCCACTTGCTCTAGTGGCAATTAAAGAGGTCTTTGAAAGTTATTGGAGTAGAATTCTTTGTAATGTGATGCGTCCACTCAACCATCTTCGACATAATCAAGATGAAGAAGATAATGAATATTAATCCACTTAAATTGTTGCAACATGAAAAATTCAATGAGATATATCAATGATTTAATGTCGTTTATGGATAGCAGTGTGGTTAATTTCTATGCTGTTAAAACAATTCGCGAACGATTAGAGGCAAATGGATTTCAACATCTCGATGCTGCTGAAAAATGGGACTTAGTGCCAGGTGGAAAATATTATGTAGTAAAAAATAGTTCTGCTATTTTTGGTTTTGTAGTGGGAGAGGGCGATGCTACCGCTGGATATAAAATAATTTCGGCACATAGCGATTCGCCATGTTTCCGTATCAAACCAAACCCTGAGATGGTGAGCGATGGTGGAATGATGAAACTCAACACTGAAGTATATGGTGGTCCTATCTTATATACATGGTTTGATCGTCCATTGTCAATTGCTGGTCGTGTATTACTTCGTTCTAATGATCCAATGAATCCTGAAACTCGATTGGTGAAATTTAATCGTCCATTATTGACTATCCCACACCTTGCAATCCATTACAATCGTGCTGTAAATGAAGGAAATCCCCTTTCGCGTCAAAAAGATATGCTACCCGTAATAGGATGCATCAATAGTATTGCTGAAAAAGATGGATATGTATTGCGACTTGTAGCTAGCGAACTTGGTGTATCCCCTTCAGATATTATTGACTTTGACCTTTCTCTCTATGATACAACAAAGGCATGTCTTGTAGGAGTAAACAATGAGTTTATTACATCAGGTCGCCTTGACGACTTAAGTATGGCTCATGCGGCGATGACTTCATTGCTAGAATCAAATGATGGCAAGCAAACTCGTATCATGGCAATCTTTGATAATGAGGAAACTGGTAGTGGAACAAAACAGGGTGCTGCATCACCAGTGCTTGAACATATCTTGCGCCGCATAAATGGTTGCCTTGGCGGAAATGAAGAGGATTATTTGCGTGCAGTGGCTCGTTCATTTATGGTGTCGGCCGATAATGCACACGCTGTGCATCCTAATTATGTAGAGAAACAAGATCCAACAAATCACCCTGTACTTGGAGGAGGACCTGTGATTAAGATAAATGCAAACTGCAAATATATGACCGATGCCGACTCTGCAGCTGTATTCAAAACAATTTGTGAGCGAGCAGGTGTGCCATGTCAATATTTTGTAAACCATAGTGATGTTGCTGGTGGCTCTACTCTCGGAAATATTCTTACATCGCAAATAGATTTACGAGGAGTGGATATGGGAGCTGCAATGTGGAGTATGCACTCAGCACGAGAAACTGCTTCAACTATTGACCATATTTATACAATTAGAGCATTTACAGAATTCTTTAATTGCTAAAAAAGGAATTTATTAAAATATCAAAATGGGCTGTCCTCGCGGGCAGCCCATTTCTTCTAAAATACTAATCTAATCCTAATTTATAATTGCATCTTGTGGTTAATAAGTATCAATATGAGAGTAATTTTTATCGGTTGCAATTGCTTTTGCTAAATGCTACAAGCATCCACACCATCTTTTCTTGTTCGGCGATATAGCCAGTGAGCATATCGGCAGTTACAACATCATGTGCTTCTTCTGCAACAGCAAGGGCTTCTTTTTCAAGACCGATGAGATATTTATATGAATCAAGAATGTGTTTCACTGCACTATCGCTGCTTGTTATACCAGTAACTTCAGGAAGTTTTGCAACTTTGAGGTATTCGCTGAAACGATTTTCGGGAGTTGCTCCGAGCATTAAGATGCGTTCTGCTACTTCGTCGATTTTGCTTGCCATATCGTCATACATGCTTTCAAATTTTTCATGTAATACGAAGAATCCGCGACCTTCAATATGCCAGTGCATGCCACGAAGATTGGTGTAATGAACTTGGAAATCAGCAAGAAGTTGATTCAATACGTTAGTAACAGCGTTAGCGTTATTTTCACTGATGTGGAGATAGTCTAAAGTTTTCATATTCATATTTTTTTGAGTTGTTAATATTTTTTCTTTTCTTTGTACTGCAAAGGTATATCGGACATCATAACTGACCAACCGACAAAATCTATTGCGATATAGATAAAATTTATAATTGCATATAAAAGATTGTAAATTATGACTTTACAACAATTTGAATATATTGTAGCTCTTGAAAAATTCCGTCATTTTACTAAGGCTGCTGAGTATTGTAATGTAACACAGCCCACGTTGAGTGCGATGATTCAAAAACTCGAAGATGAACTTGAAGTGAAAATCTTTGATCGTTCTCAGCAACCTATTGCACCCACTGCGGCAGGTCTTTTAGTTATTAAACAAGCAAAAGAAGCTCTTGTTCAAGCCGAGCATATAAAAAATATTGTACAAGAACAAAAGCAAGAGGTAGCAGGTAAATTCACGTTGGGAATACTCCCTACAATTGCTCCATATCTTTTGCCTCGATTTATCTCTACGTTGACAAAAAAATATCCAAAATTAGAACTTCGCATTGCCGAATTAAAAACTCATGAGATAAAACGTGCGTTGCTCAATGGCGATATTGATGCTGGAGTGTTGGCAGACATTGAAGAATTAGAGGAATATAATATTTCACATCTTCTATATGAACAATACTTGGCGTATGTCTCAAAAACATGTCCTTTGTATGAAAAGCAAGTTGTAAAGAGTAGTGACCTACAAAATCATCAATTATGGTTGCTTGATGAGGGACATTGTTTCCGTGACCAAATGGTAAAATATTGTCAAATTAAGTCGGCACAAGATAGTCAAATGACTTATAGCCTTGGTAGCATAGAAACATTTATGCGAATGGTTGAAAGTGGGTGTGGAGTCACCTTTATTCCATGGATGGCAGTGCAACAGTTGAGCGAGAGCCAAAAAGAACTTGTACGACCATTTGCAATACCTATTCCGTCACGCCGGTTGGTTATGGCTACAAACAAAAACTTCATACGACACACAATTCTCTCGGCAATCATCGAAGAAATTCAAGCGTCAGTGCCTAAAGCAATGCATTCGCTCACAACGTCGCAAGTGGCGTT